>JAOZKQ010000368.1 GCA_029935275.1 Bacteroidales bacterium
GATAAACCAATACCTGTTCCGCCACCCTCAGTATGATATTGCTCATCAGCCTGATAAAACCGATCAAAAATTAAACTTAATTTCTTTTCCTCAATACCAAAGCCATCATCCTTAACTGAAATTTCTATATGAGGAAAGCCATTATGCCCCCCTTCCTCTATAATTTGAACCTCACAATCAATTTCACCAAAATCAGGAGTATATTTAAAAGCATTTGACAACAGGTTATTCATTATCGCTTCCAGCTTACCCCTGTCAAAAAAAGCATGTACCTTTTCTTCTGGTAGCTGAAAATGATAAGATATTCTTTTCTTATCTGCCAATGAAATAAAGGATGAAAATATTAGTTTTAATACCTTAATAACATCTGCCTCCATCAGTTCAAGCTTCAGCCTCCCACTATCCAGTTTAGAAAGATCCAGCAGCTGATTGGCAAGATCCAACAACCGAAGCCCGTTACGATAAATAAGACCCAATTTTTTATATCCTTTTGCCTTTCGCTTTTTCTTATTCATCAAAGCCTTTACCGGACTCAAAATAAGGGTAAGGGGAGTTCGGAATTCATGAGAGACATTTGCAAAAAACCGGGTTTTCATCCTGTCCATTTCAAGGATATGATAATCTTTCTCTTCAATTTCACGGGTTCTTTCTTTTACCTGCAATTCAAGGCTTTCTTTTTCCCTTCTGAGCCTCCATGTTCTCCACTTAACAAAACCAATAACCAAAAATGTTATAAATATTATATAAATAAAAAAAGCCAGGTCATTTCCCCACCAGGGTGGACGAATAATAATATCCAGCGATACTCCTTCCTTATTCCATACCCCGTCATTATTGGATCCGGTAACCCAGAAGGTATATTCCCCCGGTTTCATGTCAGTAAAGTCAGCAAAGCGCCTGGTCCCTGCATAAACCGTATCCCGGTCAAGGCCTATCATCCGGTATTTGTACTGATTTTTGTGAGAGTTGGTATAATTTAAAGCAACAAACTCAAATGAAATGAAATTCTCATTATGCTTTAACTCCAGCTCCTTCACCTGAGATATAGATTTCCCCAAAGGGGAGTTTTCATTAAGGGGAACAGATTTATTGTAAAGCTTAAAATCAGTTATAACAATTGGAGGGATATATGGATTAATTTTCACACTATCGGGATAGAAATAGTTGATACCTTTATCACCTCCAAAAAACATTTCTCCTGTCTGGCTTTTATAAAACGCGTTAAATCCAAATTGCAAAGCCTGCAATCCATCTGACCGGTCATAATTGGAAAACTTTTCAGTTGCAGGATTAAATTTTGAAAGGCCATTATTTGTGCTTATCCATAAATTCCCCTTCTGATCTAATAATATTCCCCAAATAAGATTATCTGGTAAGCCATTTTCCATTGTATAAATGGTGAAAGTCTCATTCTTTTTATTAAATTTATTCAGTCCCCCACCCTCTGTTCCTATCCATAAATTACCTGAATTGTCCTCAATAATAGCCCGTACTGAATTATAGCTGAGACTATTCAGATTATTATTATCATGTTTATAGTGTTTAAATCTACCTACATTACCATTCATACCCGGAATGTATTTAAAAAGTCCATCAGTACTACCAAGCCAGATGGTACCATTAAAATCCTCATAAACTGAAAGCACAGTCTCAGTATTCAGACTTTCCGGATTATCCGGATCCTTCTTAAACAATTTGAATTTTTCGGTAACAGGATCAAAGCGGTTAAGGCCATCATTTAATGTGCTAATCCATAAAATCCCTGACCTGTCCCTACAAATAGACATAATGTGATTTGCACTTATAGAATTAAGATCATCCGGATCATGTACAAAATGCCTGAATTCCATAGTTTCCAAATCCAGTTTTTTCAAACCGCCAAGTCCCCCAAGCCATAGCGTTCCAAGAGAGCCTTCACAAATATCAATAATTGTATTATTATTTATACTTGAAGGATCATCCGGGTTATGAGTATAAATGGATATTTTGCCAGCCTTCCTGTCAAACCGAATCAAACCATAATCATGGGTTCCAATCCAAAGTATTCCTTGATGATCTTCAAATATCCCAAGAATCCTACCATCTGGCATACCTGCCAGGCTACAGGGATATAGATTAAACTTCCTTTGTAAAGGATTAAATACACTAATACCTCCATCAAATGTACCAACCCAGAGTATCCCGTTTTTATCAACAACTGCGGTATTAAGCAAATTGGTTGACAAGCTGGTAGGATCAAGTGGATTATGCTGGTATAAATAAAATTTACCGCTTTTACGATCTAAGCGATTTATACCTTTTGAGTACCAGTTACCATTGGTTATTATCCATGATGAGCCTTCAGTACCATGGCTTATTGAATTAACAGGACCTGATGTAATACTGTAGGGATCATCCGGATCATGACAATAAAGAATGATGGTATCATTTGGCCTTTCATATCTGGCAAGCCCCCCTTCTGTACCCAACCATAATTCTCCATCCGGATCCAGCGATAATAGCTTAATAATATTATATTCCGAAAACCTATCCGGATGAACCCAATTACGACTAATTTCATCCTTATTCTGCTCGTACCTTAACAATCCACCACCAATGGTCCCAAACCATATTGACCCATATTTGTCTTCAGTTATATCCCAAACCGTAAAACTTAAGAGGCTTGCCGGATTGACTGATTCATGCTTATAGTGAATAAAGTCTTCAACGGTAACACTTGAATCTGTAAAAACCTTTATTATTTCACCAGAATATGTACCAACCCACAATATCCCGGAATTATCTAAATACAGGCTGGTAACACCATTAAATGGTAGATCATTTGATTGTTCAGATTTAATCTTGTAACGTATAAACTTAGCTGATACTTTTTCAAACATGCATAATCCACCAAACGTCTGGTCAATATTACTTCCATAAGAACCAATCCATATATTTCCTTTGTGGTCCTCGACAGCTGAACTTATTATCCCATCGCAAATACTACTGGGGTCATCAGGATTATGTAAAAATCGTGTGAAGTCATTAGAAGACAGGTTATACCTATGCAAATAATTACCTGCATTAAGCCATATGTTCCCGGATCTATCCTCAAAAAAGATATTTACTATACTATTCCCAATTAAACTAGTTGAATCATCAAAATTGTAATAATAATTTTCAATATTATATCCGTCATATTTATACAATCCGGCAACCA
>JAOZKQ010000369.1 GCA_029935275.1 Bacteroidales bacterium
TTAATTCACAATCTCAATAACCTTATCTTCATTTTCCAGAATCGTTTTTACCATATTCTGCCAGCGTACAGGGAATGCCTTTTTGTTTTCTTCTGTTGCATCCGGTCCAATAGCAGATTGCAATATCTCACCCGGTGATACAACTTCCCATGGTTTATAAACAAGCTCCACGCTTTTGTTTGTATCAAGTCGGGTAAATCTGATATCTGACTGAATATCGCTACCCATAAATAACAGCCCACGGCGATTGAATTTACCCATTATGCCTTTAAATCCCATATTATCTGTAGCACCGGTAATATTTGATAAAATCAGTGCAGAAACTCCTGTATTGTCTGCTAATGTTCCTTTAAGTTCAACTTTGATTTCACCACGTCTGGGTGTTTTCTGTCCATAAAGCGCCTTTAAACCTACTTTGGCCATTAAATAGGCCCCGGCAACTACGGCACAGCTGTGACCTGCCATTTTTACAATTTCCAGAAATGAAATATCAATGATTCCATCCTCAGCTGATCCTAAGAACTTACTTAATTCATCTTTTAGTATGATGTGTTCAACATTATTAAAAAATTTGGGGTATTCCATAGTTTCTATTGTTTAAATTGGATTAATTAAGAGTTTGGTATTTTAAGTAATTAAAGCTGGTCAAGGGTTTAAAACATAAATCCTATTTTCACTGAAACTAATTGCAACTTAGAACCGAATTCAAAATGTTCGAACCCATCAATAGGTATTGGTTGGAACAGTTCAGTAAAATGATAACTGTATTCAAAATCTACAATAAGATTGGTAAACTGGAATCCGGTTCCTGCGATGATTCCCCATTGAGGATTTTTAAAATCATTATTGTCAAACAAAATATCCTCTCCGGAAAACAAAAGTGATCTTCCAATAAACGGGCCTGTATGGACCTTGATCTTGAACATAGGTGTTTGAAGGATATTATAACCAATTTTCAGGGAAAAATCAAAATTGTGAAGATTAATGTTTTCATTAGCCAGAACGGTTTCTCCTACTTTAATTAAAAAGTTATTATTCGAACGCACCCAATCAAATCCTACCTGAAAATATGGCCTTTTCCCATACCGCAGAAAGAAGCCAAGATCCCATCCCCAGCCATCAGAGCTTACAATATCATCTAATTCCGGTGAATCAAACCAGGAATATACTGCACCACCGTTTACGCCAATGTAAAACACCTGAGCCCCTGCGTTGCCGGTGAACAGTAAGGAGGTCAAAAAGAAAAAGAGCAGGATTCTTATTTTTTTTATAGCTTTCATTTTTCTCTGATTTAAGCAGGGAACAAGTATTCTTTTCCATCAATCACGAATTTGTGATCCATAAGTCTTGGCCAAAGCGGAGCTTTTAATTCATTTTTCCAAAGATCGAATTCCTGCCTCAATAATATTAGTGTATCAGGGTGCACCTCATTCAGATCATAGTGCTCAAATTTATCTTCAGAAATGTTGTATAACTCTAACCATTTATCGCGGGTACTCAGAAGAAATTTCCAGTTGCCTCTACGCATAGCCTCAATATGATCAGCTTTCCAGTAAAATATTTCATGTGGTAATCCCTGTTTTTCGTTATTCAGAAAAGGAATAAGGTTTACGCCATCATAAATTCTATCTTTGGGTAAAGGACATTCCGCAACCTGTGTGGAGGTCATGAAAATGTCCATTGAGCTTACAGGGTTCTGATAGACCATTCCTTCCGGAATATGTCCTTTCCACCGCATAATAAAGGGCACATTTACTCCTCCTTCAAACATGGTTAGTTTGCCACCCTTGTATGGGCCATTGTCTGTAGCTCCAGTATATGAGGCACCACCATTATCACTGATAAGGTATATTAAAGTGTTTTCTTCAAGGCTCATAGCTTCTAATTTTTCCATTATTGTTCCAATGGCATCATCAAGGGCCTGGATCATAGCATGGTACACTCTTTTGTTTTCATCTTTTTCATCGCTTTGCATCTCATAATACATCCGGGGTGCCTGGAATGGAACATGTGCTGCATTAAATGCCATGTATAAGAAAAATGGATTATTATCATTTCTGTGTCGTGCCATATATTCCAGACCTTCGTCCATAATTGCAAAGGTGAGATATCGCTCTTCTTTAATCTTTTTGTCGTTACGCCTGATAGCACTGGTTTCGCTCCTGCCTACTTTCCACTGATGCTTGTCAGCAAAGGATGAATGTATATAATTTACCATATTGGGTGAGTCCCTTTTTTCGGAATACAGGGAAAATGCTCCGTAAAAGCCGAACTGATAATCAAAACCGCGACTATTAGGAATCATATCTTTGCTATAACCAAGATGCCATTTTCCAATGCAGGCAGTGTGGTAGTTTCGCATTTTCAGGACCTCGGCTAAGGTTAACTCAGTCGGGGGTAATCCTTGTTTCTGGATTTGCCATTCAGGAGGGAATTTTGGTTTGATGTCCATTACAAAATCACCGGTATTGATCATATATTTACCCAATGCATAAACGGCCAAGTTGTTGGGATATAGTTCCATTGGTTGTGTCTCAAAGCCAAAACGCGGTGGATATCGTCCCGATAATAATCCTGCCCTGGACGGTGAACAAACAGGTGAATTAACATAACAATCATTGAAAAGCACTCCTCCTGATGCCAATTTGTCAATATGAGGAGTTTGCATGGTTTCTGAACCATAGGCTGAAATTTCATATTTACCCAGGTCATCAATAACGATGAATAGAATATTTGGCGGTTTCCCTTTGGAGTGTTCAGGAAGTTTTTGATTGAGGAATTGCTTTTTAAATTCAAGTTCGTTCTTATCCCATTTGATTTTCCACTTATAAGTAGCTGTAGTGAAAGGAAAAGTACATGAAGCCATTACACCTGCAAGGACCATATAAAGAAAAATATGGCTCTTTTTTATCTTAATCATTTTCATTGATCAGGGTTTAAGCGAGTAAATGTGAGAACGGATAGCCCAAATATAATAAATATTTTACTTATTTTAGATCATTCCTAATGTATTGCCAGTTTTAGTCAAGGGGTTTTATACTGTCATTAACAGTGGTCTGTTAAAATTTCTCAAAGCTCAAGGGTACCCGAATTTGCAGATTCCCGGCATAAGCATTGAATGGCAACATAGTATTTTAATAAGTACTAAAAAATCTCCAATAATTCCTTTGCAACCTTATGGGCCAGTTT
>JAOZKQ010000370.1 GCA_029935275.1 Bacteroidales bacterium
ATCTAAAAACAAACAATAATAAAAAACCAACGAAGCAAAAAAAATGAAAGGGAAACCTCACATAAAGCTGTTACCACACACATTTAGGCTCCAGTTCTGGTAGCTCCCCCTTTCGGGAGTAAAGATAGTTAACCTTAAGGTAATTTTAATAATGTTTTTAATCAAAATAATTGTGAATCATGAATAGAATAAAAAAATTAATTAGTTTAATAGTAATTGCACTATTTCTATCAGCTTTAACACTCAATTTACATAGTAGGAAAAATCAGATTATTTCCACAGCTAATGCAGATGTTAAATGCCCGGGCTGGGATGGGTATTCTGCTTTTTGTGGTTGGGTTGGTGATGAAAATGAACCATGTCAAATAGTAGCAGATTGTTATGAAGTTTGTTTATATGGTTGTTAGCTATTCTAAGAAAATAATACCCTCAACACTACGAGGGTATTATTTTTATATTATCAATTCTAACAGGAAATTAGTAGTATTATGAGAAATATTTTGCCCCTGACAATTATAACTATCATTTATTTTTGTTCTTGTACGAGAAATCAGGATAAAAGCAGCTTTACTTTACTACCAACCGACAGCAAAATAGTTTTTACGGTACCTAAGGATTGTAAAAACACAACAAGTTGTTTGCAATATTATGCTGAGCCTGATGGTAATGCTTTCCTATGTTACCTTAACCGGGACAAAAACAAGATCTTGTTTTACAATATGAATACTTTAGAACTATCCTTTGAAATTGAAATGCCACAAAAGGGCCCCAACGGAGTGGGTAGGATTAGCAGCTTCGTTATACATAATTTTGATACAATAATGCTGACTACCGGACAGATGAATGTTTTGTATTTAATTGATAGTAGTGGTGTTATAAAAAACAAATATCCTGCAGATAATATTATGAATGGGGCTTATAATATATATTACTGTAATTCTCCATCAACTCACAGGAATCTTATTATTAAAAATGGTACTATATATGTTGGTATGCACCTGCTAACCTTTCCCGATCCTGAAGAAATCCAACTATTCAAGATATGTCTTAGAATTAATATGAAAAATAATGAACAACAATTATTGCCTCTGGCATATCCACCCATAGGTAGCATTGATAAGAAACCTGTTTATAATTATTTCAGTACTCATTTAATTGATAATAAGTTTATATACAATTTTATCAGTAGTCATGATCTATATATCTCAAAAAATCTTGAAAATTTTCGGAAAGTACCTGTCAAAAGCAAATTCATGAAAAAAGATTTTTTACTACCTGACCTTCGTTCAGGCTATCATTCAGTAATCAAATCAAACCTTGAACATGGAACATATGGCATGTTTCTCAATGATTCATATAGAAATGTATTTTATCGTTTTGCATATCCGGGAGTCAAAATGAATAGTTCTATTATGTCGTTGAATATTCCGGAACTTATAAATCTAAATGAATTTAGATCAGTTTTTTCAATCATGATCTTAGATTCAAATCTGGAAATAATAGGAGAGCAACTATTACCCGAAAACACCTATAATAAAAATATGGCTTTTGTAAATGAAAATGGTTTATATATTTCTACAAATCATCCCAAAAATCCTGAATTTAATCCTGACAGTCTCAAATTTGAACTTTTCAAATTAGGAAGAATTAAGAATAAAGATTATTAAACCATGACCAGGAAAAAAAACATGTTATTCTGGATAGCAATTATTTTTATTGGAATATTATCAATACTACTGTTTCTTCAGGTCTTTTTAAGCCGGACAGATCATAGAACGATAAAAGCAGAAAAGAATCCTACCACCATTTCATTTGATTCAACAACCATTGATATGGGATCTTTAGTCCTGTATCAACCCAAAGAAGTTGCGTTCAGGTTTATCAATACAGGTAAAAAACCTTTGGTTATACTTGCAGTCCGGGCTTCATGCGGTTGCACCACTCCAAAACTGCCTGAAAAAATAATCATGCCTGGTGAAATGGGCACCATACTGATAACATACAATGCCGCTAATCTTGGGCTGTTCAGAAAAAGTATAAATATTTATACCAATATCAATCATAGTCCTGTAAGCCTTGAAATATATGGTGAAGTTAAAAAAAAGTAGTTTTTTACCTGAACATTGTTTAAACGCCAGTTTGATTTGTGTAAGTTATATGTAATTATTTTTATTACCATCACAATGGCCATCTTTGTGGCCGTTTTTGGCCTTTTCTGGCTGGCTGCCGGAATAACGGGAGCTACCGCTGTGGTATTTGTTGTTTCAAAGTGGAGAACCCTGAAAAAAGGGCTACAAAAACACACTTTCCTCTCAGGGTTCCTGTTGTTATTATCAGTGGTGGTATTTGCCGTTTTGTTACGGGTTTTTGTTTTTGAGATTTATAGCATCCCTTCCGGCTCCATGGAAAAAACCCTGTTGCCTGGGGATAAAATACTGGTTAGCAAACTGACCTTTGGCCCTGCCCTGCCACGCTCGCCCCTGGAAGTTCCCTGGTTCAATGCTTTCTTTCTGCTTAATAAGCAAGCCATTGCCAAAAACGATACTTTTGTATGGGACTACCACCGCCTGCCGGGAGTCCGTAACTTGCAGCGGGGTGAGGTGGTGGTTTTCCGCTTCCCGCCTGACCCGCACGAAAACTATATAAAACGATGTGTTGCCCTGCCGGGGGATACAGTACAGGTAAAAGATGGCATCCTTTATGTAAACAGCAAATTACAGGCCTTTCCAACCACCGCAAGGATCGGGTACAAGGTTTGGCTTCATGATTATAGCAAGTTTCAGCACCTGACAGACAGCCTGCATTTACCGGTAAACGGCCCATGGGGCCGGCCTGCAACCAACTACCGTATTATGAACCTGGTACAAACCGAGGTGGAACTACTAAAAAAAGCCGCTGCAATTGATTCATTGAGTTTGTATATAATTGACAAAACTGAAACAGGCTACCCAATGGCAGCATCCGGTACAAACCGGCACTGGTCAAGCGATAACTATGGCCCCTTTGTTGTACCACAAAAAGGAATGTGCATTTTGCTGAATGAAGAAAACACAAGCCTTTACAAAACAATATTACAGGATTACGAAGGACTTAAAACTGGTGATAAACCCGGAAAGCAATACTGTTTTAAACAAAACTATTATTTTATGATGGGCGATAACCGGCATAACTCCACTGACTCGCGG
>JAOZKQ010000371.1 GCA_029935275.1 Bacteroidales bacterium
CTAATTATTAGAAAAATGCCTGTAAGTATGGATATATTTTTATTTGGTTCTAATTTTTTCAAGATGATACCTGATTTATAACTGTCTGCGTACTAAGATACAAAAAGTCTAGGCGAATAGAACTATTTTATGTTAGATTTTGTACGAATAGAGCGGATGTGTATAGTAACACCAATTGCGATAATAATCAAAATGACTCTTATAAAAACATTGTGAACTATAAAAGCAGCCGAAAATATTATTGTAATCCACAATAAAGAAATAGATAAGACCTTTACTTTTAATGGAATCCCTTTACCCTCCCTATAATTCTTAATATAACGGCCAAACCATTTGTTATTTAATAGCCAATTATAAAATCTTTCTGAACTTCTTGCATAACATGCAGCAGCAAGTAAAAGAAAAGGGGTAGTAGGTAAAAGCGGTAAGAATATCCCAAGAACTCCAAGTCCTACAAAAATAGTTCCTGCAATAATCAATACCACCCTGATCAATCTCTTCGGTATTTTATTTGTACCCCTGGATTCAATAGTATTTTCCCCTTCATTATTTTTGTTCATAATCATTCAAGCACTCGTTTCTCAAAAAAAACAGGTCCAAATGAGCTTCCCGAAAAGATGCAAATGAAGACGAAGATATTAAATTGTTGCGTTTAACATAAAAAATATTGCTGATAAATCTCCTGAAAATGAAAAACAGTAGAATTCCAAAAAATCTATTCAGCAAACAACTGTAGCATTCTTCTTACAGAATCAACAGAATCAATATAGAAGTTTGCTTTTGTAATTTTGGTTCCTACCTTTATTGTGTATGCTTCCTCCGGAAGAGCATCAAATGTATATTCATCAGTCCAGTCATCTCCAAAAGCCAGAATAAAATCATACTTCTCCTCCCCCATTTTACTTAATGCGGCCCGTCCTTTATTTATCCCTGCATGTTTTATTTCAAGTACTTTATCTCCATCCATTATCTCTAAATTTAAATTGGAAGTAAGGATTCTCAATTCATCTTTTAACTCCCAGGCTCGCTGAACACCCAAATCCGGGTCAGCTTTTCGGTAATGCCAGACAAGCGAAAAATTCTTGTCCTCAATAAAAGTTTTTGGAGTTTGATCAACATAATATTCCAAAAGCGGTTTGATTGTATCTTTCCATTCATTGTCAATCTGGTCATTCATATACCATTCTGATCCAGGCTCCCTGTTCCACACCCCATGCTCGGCCACAAAATGAATATTATATTCCTTATCAAACCATCTCTCCAAAGTTTCTTTATCTCTCCCACTGATAATAACAAGTGTATTATTGGGGTCGGAAGCCAGCTTTTTTAAAAGGTCATAAAGTGCGGAATCGGGGCGGGCATCCTCCGGGTTCTTTTTAAACCAGGCAAGAGTTCCATCATAATCAAGAAATAATATTCGTTTTTCTGCTTCTTTATATGCTTTAACAATCCTTTCTGTACGCTTTTCTGTAATTTTCTTGGTAAGATTTGATTCCTGTAGTTCTTTAACACCCTCCAGGCTTTTAATAAAGTCTTGTGCCCACCGTTTCACATTATACCTTCTCAATCGTTTTTGCATCACCAGATTTCTACGAATCTGCTCATCTTCAGGCATTTCAAGTGCTTCAATCAATGAAGATACAATCTCATCATTGTTATTTGGATTGACAATTATAGCTTCATGAAGCTCTTTTGAGGCACCGGCCATCTCACTTAATATTAAAACCCCTGTTCCATCCGACCTTGATGCAATATATTCTTTTGCGATCAGGTTCATTCCATCTCTTAATGGTACAATCAATGCAATGTCTGATAAAGCATATAATTCAATTAACTCTTCCTGTTCAAACTCATGGTTCAAATACCATATTGGCATCCATTGGATGGTCCCAAATGCTCCATTTATCCGGCCTACTATTTTATCAACTTCCTGTTTTAGCTCTTCTGATTTCCCCCCTACATCATCAGCTATAGCAGCATTTAATATAAGACTAATCTTATCATGATACTTCGGATAATTTCTTAACAGAGTTTCATAAGCTACTAATCGTAAAGGGATTCCTTTTGTATAATCTAACCTTCCTAAAGACAATATTAATTTTCTAGCCTTTTGCTTAATTGATACTTCAATCTCCTTATGAATTTTTGATCTTAATTTATTCGACTTTCCTTTAGAATTTTGAATTATTGTATGGTATTTTTCATAATCTATACCAAGTGGAAAAACATCAGTTTCCAGTGTCCTGTCTCCTATCCTGATCTGGTTAAAAACTGTATCGTAACCTAATAATCGACGGACACAGCTAAGGAAGTGGCGGACATAATCATAGGTATGAAAACCTATAAGGTCAGCCCCCAACATACCCTCCAAAATCTCCACCCGCATTGGTAGAAGCCTGAAAATCTCATACGAAGGAAAGGGGATGTGAATAAATATCCCAATTGATAAAGCCGGCATTTTCTGACGAATCATTCCCGGTAATAGGAGTAAATGATAATCATGTATCCACAGGGAATCACCCTCCTCAATTATATCCAGTATTTTCTCTGCATACAATTCATTCATTTCACTATATGCATGCCACTCCTCATTTACATACTTAGCATTCTGAGGAAAATAATGAAATACCGGCCAGAGTGTATCCCTGGGAAAACCCTTACTGTCATCATATAAGCTAAAAGTAGCAGGAAATACAGGCGTACAATTGCAAGCTCTAAGCTGACTATCCAACAGCTCTATATCATTGGCTGATTGTAAAGAATCTTCTATCTCAAGCTGACCAATCCACCATGCATTGTTATCGTTATAAAAATCAGCAAGGCCCGACTTTTCGATCTCAGCCTCCCACTCAATTTGATGAATATTATTAACTTTTTTAACTTTAGCAGGGAGAAAATCGGCAGCAATTATCAATCGTTTCATAAGAATTTTTTTTAGTTCGATAAGCCCCAGGGCTAGCCCTTAGGATTTATGTGAGGGATTGTGGAAAAAAGGTTTATCCCCGGAAAATACCAGGATACCCCTGGGGTTAATACAATTTATCCCTAATCGGAATATTATTAAATTGCGTTCCATATTATTTTTTTATTTTCAATTTAGCGTTCTTACATGGAACGCTAACTTGCTATTCATCACTATTTCCGGGGCTTCTCCCCGGGCTAATGGTTTCGCCCACTT
>JAOZKQ010000372.1 GCA_029935275.1 Bacteroidales bacterium
TTCACAATAACTCAGGTAAATTTACGTTTATTTTTCAAACTGCAAATGTGGGCATAATATTATATCTAAACGTAGTTAATTTTCTCATTATTGACGATATGAAGATTTTTTCTCTGAATAATTTACGAATTTGTTAATTATTCTTGTTCTTCCACAAATATTTAAAAACTGTTAAACTTCTGAAAATATCGTTTTTTGTATTTCCTGACAAGAGTTTGTAGTTCTGGTAGTTGTGTGTAATTATTTGCACCGGGAGTGAATAAAATTGGTTTATTTGAAAAAGCATTTCTATATATTTTTATTTTTTATCTTTTTACTGAATTATGTTAACGCACAGGAAATCAGTTTTAAAAGGAGTATTGATAAATTAATTGTAAAGCAGTCAAAAAGTATCTTTATTAATCAGGATTTAAGGGATAAACCACCTTATATATTATATTTTGAAAATTGCAGCTATGCTGAAACAGATTTATTCCTACCATATTACCAGGAGTTAGTAAAGCTACCTGAGGGTACTTATACTGTTAGTATTAAGGTAAATGCACAAAAAAAACTGGATCCTGCACTTATCTATTTGATAGAAAATATAAATTCTATTCCTTCTGAGCCAGATTATTCATCATTGAAAAGTTCTGTAAGAAAAGAAGGGTACGTTGAGGTTCGTTTTACTCCTTTTTTGCGAAATAGTGCTACCGGAGAAATTAGCATGGTAACTGATTTTGAGATCATATTAGCCAAAACAGGAGATTACTCACCGAAGACTTTAAAGTTGTCAAGCAAGCTGATATCTGAAAATTCTGTTTTAAGTCAGGGGAAATGGCTTAAGTTAAGAATAAAAGAAACCGGGATTTATAAACTTATGTATAATGAGCTTGCCGGTATGGGGCTTAACCCAAATGAGATCAGGGTGTTTGGAAATGGAGGGAAGACCATTCCGGTTATGAATAATCAACAACTTAATTATGAGCTTGTTGAAAATGCAATTTGGTTTGAGATGGGCGTTGATGGTGTTTTTAATGAAGGTGATTTTGTTTTATTTTATGGAGAAGGTCCGGTAACATGGTCTTATGATGAGGTAAATGAAATATTTGTACATCAGCTTCATGTCTATGATGAGTATAGTTACTATTTCATTACTTCAGGACCGGGTTCGGGGAAACAAATCTCAATTATAGAGGCGCCAGCTAAAATCCCAGATAATATTATAAACGATTATGATGTATATTTTTACCATGAGGTAGAATCAGAAAACCTGATTCGTTCCGGAAGAACCTGGTTTGAACCAATATCTGCTACTTCGCCATTTAATATAGATTTCCCCATAGACAACCTGATAAGTTCATATCCAGGCAAAATATTACTTCGAACGGCTGCACGTTCTCCTCTTCAAAGCAGTTTTCAAGTGTCTGAGGGAGGGAAAGTTATTGATACTTATAATATTTCATCGGTAAATATGTCAAGTTATACCTCTAATTATGCCAGGACTGCTACTTTATTAAGAGAATTTTCGCCTTCCGGTGATAACCTGGAAGTAGAGATACGGGTTTTGAGTGGGAATAGTCAGGATGCACGGTTCTGGATTGATTACCTGGATATAAATGTGAAAAGAGAATTGATTTTTAGTGGGGGCCAAATGCCTTTCAGGAATGCAAATATTGTTGAAGAAGGATCAGTAAACCGATACAATATTAGGAATATGCCGGCTGAAGGCAAGGTTTGGGATATTACGGATATGTATAATATTAGGGAGGTGAAAACACAACTGGATGGAAATACAATGTATTTTGATTTTTCTGCTGATTCACTTCGTGAATACCTGGCATGGGATTTTACTTCTTTTTTAATTCCTGAGCTAGTAGAAGAGAATGTTCCAAATCAGAATCTAATTGCAACGGGCAATATAGATATGTTGATTGTGGCTCCTGAAGAGTTTATGGATGCTGCTCAAAGACTTACAGATTTTCATATCTCAAAGGATCAGTTAGATGTGAAGCTGGTAACCACAAAACAGGTGTATAATGAATTTTCTTCCGGTGCAAGGGATGCCGGGGCTATCAGGAATTATATGAAAATATTGTATGATCGGGCCCCTACCGGTAAATTACCCAAATACCTGCTTTTGTTTGGCGACGGGTCTTTTGATAATCGTTCAACGCATGAGAATAATTCAAATTTTTTACCAACTTATCAATCAAAGAACTCCCTGGTATATACTCAATCTTTCGTTACGGACGATTTTTACGGACTCTTGGATGATGGGGAGGGAGGATCTGCGGGACTTATTGATATTGGTATTGGCAGGTTTCCTGCAAGGTCTGTTGATGAAGCCAATATAATTGTTGATAAAGTGATTCGATATACTGAAAAACAGTCTTTTGGTTCCTGGAGAAACAGGCTGTGTTTTATTGGTGACGATGAAGATAACAATATCCATGCTCGTGATGCAAACATTTTGTGTGATTATATTGAAACAAACTATCCTTCATTTAATATCCATAAGGTTTTTCTTGATAGTTATGAGCAGGTCTCAACCCCAACAGGTGAATCATATCCTGATGTAAACAAAACAATCTATGAGAATATCCAAAATGGATTACTTATCTTTAACTACACCGGACATGGAAATGAACGTGGCCTGGCACATGAAAATATACTTGGAATTAACGATATTAATTCCTGGACAAACAACTATAAATTACCTCTGTTTGTGACTGCCACCTGTGAATTTAGCCGTTTTGATGATATAGACAGGAATATATATGGTGAAATTAACGGAAAAGTATCAGCTGGTGAGCTTGTTTTACTTAACCCCGTTGGGGGCGGAATAGGGCTATTGACAACAACCCGCCTGGTTTATTCGAGTCCAAACTTTATTTTGAACAGGAATTTCTACAAGCATATTTTTGAAACCGATGCAGATGGCAATCGTTTGAGATTGGGGGATGTTCTCAGACTAACGAAAAATGAGTCCGGTTCGGGAATTAATAAACGAAATTTCACCCTGTTAGGGGATCCCGCTCTGGTACTTAGCTATCCTGAATATTTTGTTTTTACAGATTCTGTAAATGGCCATCTGGCTACTGAATATACTGATACACTAAAAGGACTGGGAGAATATTTCATTTCCGGGCATATTGCTGACAGGTCAGGGAATACAATGACTGGCTTGTCAGAGGG
>JAOZKQ010000373.1 GCA_029935275.1 Bacteroidales bacterium
GGCTGGCCAAACCAAAGATTTTAAAATTTTCGGAGATGTAATCTGAATTCTTTATACCTTGTATTATATATTCCTTGATCATAATTGATTAGGTATATGTTCTATGTCGCAGCTGTTAGAAAGAATTCTTAGTCTTTAAATTCAAGAAGTAATTTTAAAATAGTTGCGGGATTGTTCCCCCATTCCCTGACAGCTTCGTCTGCTTCTTCAGGACTAAAAATACGACTTATTACCCCTTCTGTCTGGAATGCACCGGTTCTTAAATAGTCAATTACAGATTTAAAATCTTCCGGGCTTGCATTACGTGAACCCATAATATCCAGTTCCTTTTGAACCCACAGTTTTGTGGGCATAGGAATGTCCTCCTTTGCATAACCGATACAAACTACACGGCCGGAAAAAGCTGCAACTTCAATCGCAGTTCTATAGCTAAGGGGACTGCCAACGGCTTCGATTACAACATCGGGGCCCATACCATCTCCAATTTCTTTCAGGACTGAAGCAAGATCCTTTGTTTTGCTGTTAATTGCATAGTGAGCTCCATGGTCCAACGATAATTTTAGTTTGGAATCATCAATATCAACAGCGATTACAGTGGCTCCACAGTTCACAGAAGCTATAATAACTCCCAGACCTATCATGCCACAACCAAGAACAAGAACATGGTCGTTTTTTGTAATACGGCCCCGGTTTGTTGCATGAAATCCCACAGTCAATGGCTCTACCATGGCCAACTCCTTGAATTTTAGTCCATCTTCAACCAACACCTTTTGCCATGGTAAGCTTAGGTAAGCGCTCATTGCTCCATCTCTCTGCACTCCCAGTGTCTCATTATTCTGACAGGCATTAAAACGTCCTTTTTTACAGGAAGCACAGGAACCACAACTGGTATATGGTATCACGGTGGCTTTTTGGCCCGGTTCATATTGATCAGGCACATTATCACCTGCTTTTACTATGGTTGCTGCTACTTCATGACCTGGAATCCGTGGATATGATACCATTGGGTTTTTCCCAAGGTAGGTGCTGAGATCAGAGCCGCAGAATCCAACATATTTGATTTTCAACAGCACCTCTTCAGGTTTTGTTTCAGGAAATGGCTGATCAATTATTTCAATTTCTCCTGGTTTTGTTATTAGAAGCGATTTCATAGAAGATTCAATTTTGTATTCTATATGCTTTTAGGGCATTTAATCCCATTATGTTCATTTTTTCAGTTTCAGACAAGGGAGCCAATATTGTCTGTATTCCCTGAAACCAATCTTTATAAGTGCAGCCTAATAAACATACAGGCCAATCGGAACCATATAATATCCTATCTGACCCAAAAGCTTCCAAAACAACATCCAGATATGGTTTTAATTGTTCCCAGCTCCAATTTGAAACACCAGCTTCTGTTGTCATGCCTGAAATTTTACAAAACACGTTTTCCCTTCTTGCAAGTTCTTTAATATTTTCTTTCCAGGGGCTAAGTATATTATTACGGATCAGAGGTTTGGCAATATGGTTTAAAATAAAGACCTGCTCAGGGTGTTTGTCAACAAACAATATAGTTTGAGGAAGATGCTTCTCAAATATAAGTATGTCGTAACTCAGCTTATAGGATTTCAATTTAGCGATACCCCTGTTGAAATCATTACGAAGCATGTATTCTTCATCTGCTTCATCATGTAAAACGTGCCGTAGGCCTTTCAGGTATGTGCCAGATGAATATTTATGAAGATATTCATCCAGTTTATCATCAGTTAGGGGAAGCCAGCCAACAATCCCTTTTATAATCTCATGTTGATTTGCCAATTCAAGCAAGCACTCTGTTTCCCGGAGACTTTGCCTGGCCTGGACAGTAATGAATCCATTAACACCGGTATTTTTTGCCTCAATTTCCAGATCAGATGGCAAAAAGTCCATTTTAAGGCGATGCATATCCTCTCCTATCCATCCATAGTCTGTTTCGTTGTATTTCCAGAAATGATGATGACTGTCAATTATCATTACAAAAGCTTTGTAAATATTTTTTGAATAATTCCTTCTGATTTTAATTCTTTCCAGAACTCCGGATCTAAAAGATTATTTATTATCTGGGTATTCCGTTTTATCCGTTCCGGTTTACTTGGATTTAGAGCAACTGCCTGTACTTCAGGGGGAGCCAGGGAATAATGCAGGCAAGCATCACCAGGTTCAACACTATATTTCCGACAGATTTTAAAGAAAGATTCCCTCCATTTAATTTTTTCCTGATTGACCGGTAATGAGGGATCAAGCAGTTTATAATCGAAATAGTCACCACCGGTGAGGAAGCCAGCATTGAATATAGCTGAATTGATAATTCCTACACCATTCTTATTGAGCTGTTTTATGAAATCCAGCACTTCAGGTGAATGACGGTAAATGGTGAGGCTGTTGGCAAGCATCACCCAGTCAAAAGTGATATATTGGTACAATTCCTTAATGATCCGCCAGTTTTTAGCACCAATACCAACAGCTTTTACATTCCCGTTTTTCTTCAATTTAAAAAGAGCTGAATAAGCTTCGACTATATCCTTAATACGTTTTTCCCGGTCTGTTTGCGATGTTGCAGATGCCAGGTATTCATCAGGATCGTGAACAGAAACAATTTGTGAATTATAGATGCCACCAAGCAGCTTGTTACCTTGTTCCCAGCACTCAAGGATACTATCTCCGCTTATTTTCTGTATAGCATCAAATTGAAGGTTTGCCCAGGCACCGGGTTCAAAAGTAGGTTCCTTCGTTTTGAGTGGAATTCGGTACCAACCCAGTTTATTACTGATCATTATTTTGTCGGGTGAAATTCCAAGTTCTATAAGGCCTTTTCCAATGACCTCCAGCGCTAATCCTGCTCCGTATTTACCAGCGGTATCAATAACTACAGTTGTATCTGAAGCCTCAAACCATTGTCTCATAATTTTAAGTTTATTCTCCCAGGCTATATCCCTGTATAAATTTCCCAGGAAGCTCGTTCCATATACTATTGGAGGTATCTGTAGCCCTGTTCTCCCAAATGCAATTGTACCTGAGGATTTAATCATTTTAATGAAATCAATATAAATAGAAATAATCTTTAAAGATAAGATTTCAAATTGTTTCACCATAATATATACGGTGAGCTCGTAAACTCAATTTATCATCTTCTTTTACTGAACCAATTTAACCACTTTA
>JAOZKQ010000374.1 GCA_029935275.1 Bacteroidales bacterium
GGTCTATTTCCAAATCAGATGACAGGGAAGGTGCACAATTTGAGTTTGATAGTTTTTTGAATCAAATGGCTGTTGGTTCGGGACTGGGAGTAAGATTTGATTTTTCATTTTTCATTTTTCGCTTAGATCTTGGAGTTCAAATGAAAGACCCCAGGGTACCAGACTGGTTTACAGCTAATTATTATAAAAGGAATGGCCTGACGCTAAACTTTGCTGTTGGATACCCCTTCTAATGGGGTAACGAATCTTAGTCATTGGCTTGTAGGGGTGGGTAATAGAATATTAGAGGTTCCCTTATGTAAAAAGGAATACGATATATATTTAGGCCCTGAACCCTGAACCCTGAACCTTTGAACCCAGAACCTCCTTAATCTATATAACTAATCTTAATCATATTTGTCTGGCCTCGCATATTCAGTGGAATGCTACCCAAATGAATGACAACGTCACCATTTGTAATCATTCCATTTTCTTTTAAAATTTTTGTTGCATGCTCAATTGCCTGATTAATATTTTGATATGTCTTCAGATAGAATTGCCTTACTCCCCATAAAATAGAAAGGCTGTTCAGGATCTTTTCGTTATTAGAGAAAGCAAAAATTTGGGCACTTGGCCGATGGCTTGCTATTCTGGCAGTTGTGTATCCTGAGTGAGTAAATGAAACTATTGCAGATGCCTGGCTCAGCTCAGCCATTTGACTGGCATGATTACATATAGTATCAGGGAGAAAATTGCTGGATGAAGGTTTAGGTGAATTTTCCCGAATATATGTAAATCCATGTTCCTCTGTCCAGGTAATAATTTGCTTCATATTCTTAATAACCTCAACAGGAAAGCTTCCTACCGAAGTCTCACCACTTAACATAAGACAATCTGCACCATCCATAACGGCATTGGCAACATCATTTGTTTCTGCTCTGGTTGGCCGGAAATTGGAAATCATACTTTCCATCATTTGGGTGGCAATAATAACTGGAGCTCCCTGGTTAATACATTTTTGTATAATGTTTTTCTGGATCATTGGTAGTTTACTAAAGCTAACCTCAACTCCCAGGTCACCCCTGGCTATCATAATCCCATGAGACACTTTAATGATCTCATCAAGGTGATCCAATGCTTCCGGTTTTTCAATTTTAGCGATCATTCGTGTGCCAGGTGAAATACGGTTCACAATTTCTTGAAGATCAAGCATATCCTGGGGGGATCGCACAAAAGACAAAGCTATCCAGTCAACTTCATGACTTAAGGCAAACTGAGCATCACTAAGATCCTTCTCTGTAAGACTGGGTTGGGAGATTTTTGTATTTGGAAGGTTAACCCCTTTTTTTGAGCTAAGTTTTCCTCCATATAAAACCTTTGCCTTAACTGACTTAAGATTATCGGTATCCTCTACAGTTAGCATTATTTTACCATCATCTATTAAAATATTGTCTCCAGGCTTAACATCCCGTGGAAATTCAGGATAAGCAATATATAATTTATCAGCAGTACTCAAACACTTTGTAGTAACAATCTCAATGCTTTCTCCGGAAATAAGGTTCACACTATTATTTTCAACATCTCCAATTCTTATCTTCGGGCCTTGCAGGTCGGCAAGAATTGCGATATGATTGTTTAGTTCTTTGTTTAGTTCTCTAATTAGCTCAATTTCCTTTAGATGTTCATCATGAGTGCCATGGGAAAAGTTCAGCCGAAATAGATTTACCCCCTCAAGGGCCATTTTTTTCAGAGTTTCCTTATTATTGCAGGCTGGCCCTACAGTGGCCATAATTTTAGTTCTGGAATATGTCATATGGTATTTTTTGAAGATTCTAAAGTTACAAATTCTAATAATATTCAATACAATAAATTCACATAATAGTTTGTGAAGGAATGGAATTTATACTTAAAAGCCAATAAAAATAGCCTGGAATTTTGAGGTTTATTCTTTTTATAAGACTATTTTTGGCAATTCAATTTTTCAAAATGTAGAAGAAGTCAATAAATTTTAAAATTCAGGTAACAAAATGGCAAAATTTGATTTTTCAAAAAGAGATGGTTTTGGAAGTAAATTTGGAGTAGTTGCAGCAGCTGCCGGGTCTGCTATTGGACTGGGGAATATTTGGAGGTTTCCATATGTAGTTGGTGAAAATGGTGGAGGAGCTTTTCTTTTGATCTATTTGTTTTTTGTGATCAGTATTGGTATTCCTGTTATGCTGTCTGAATTTGTCATTGGAAGAAGTGCTCAACGTAATCCGGTTGGGGCTTTTAAGAAACTGGCCCCTGGAAAATCCTGGTATTTGGTTGGCTTGATGGGTGTTGGAGCCGCATTTATGATTCTTGCATTCTATACTGTTGTCGCAGGTTGGACTCTGGAGTATTTGTATCAGAGTATCATCAATGGTTTCCATGGAAAAACTCCGGATAATATTGCTAACATGTTTGATAATTTTAGGGGATCTTTCAGACCAATTATCTGGTTTTTGATATTTATGGTATTAACCGCTGGAATTGTAATGGCCGGAATAAAAAATGGGATTGAAAAGTTCACTAAAGTTCTTATGCCGGTTTTATTTTTGATATTAATAATTATTTCAATCCGTTCATTAACCCTGCCCGGTGCTGGTAAAGGATTAGAATTTCTTTTTAAGCCTGATTTTTCAAAAATTACCCCTAAAGTTATTCTTGAGGCCCTTGGTCAGGCTTTTTTCTCTTTGAGTATTGGAATGGGGACCCTGATTACCTATGGTTCCTATATTAGTAAAAAGCAGAATCTTACAAGTACAGCATTTAGCGTAACAATGGCTGATACAATTATAGCCGTTATTGCGGGAATTGCAATTTTTCCCGCTGTTTTTGCTTTTGGTATTCCTCCAGCATCTGAAGAAGGGCTTGTTTTTATTACCTTACCAGTTATTTTTGAGCAAATGCCTGGTGGGTACTTTTTTTCCTTATTATTTTTTGTATTGCTGAGTGTTGCAGCTTTAACATCCACAATTTCCGTACTTGAGGTAATTGTTGCATATATGTCTGAGGAACTTAATATTACCAGGAAGCAGGCAACAATACTGGGAACTGTTTCTGTAGCTGTTTTAGGTGCATTTGCCTCTAACTCGAGTATGGTTTTTAAGGTACTGAATTATACCTCAGCTACTATTTTATTGCCTTTGGGTGGATTGTTGATTGT
>JAOZKQ010000056.1 GCA_029935275.1 Bacteroidales bacterium
CTTGCATTTTTGTCATAATGACCCACATCAAGATGGCAGTTGATGCAATGAAGCTGATTTGCATTTTGATTATAATAAAGGTGCGCTTTTTCTCCATCTTTTGATAAGCTCAATGGAAAAATATTCTGATGGCAGTTTATGCAGGTCTCCTTGAAAGTGAAATCTATGGCATGATCGAGTTTTGATTTTTCATCCCAGTTAATTTTGGAAGTATCTTTAAATAGTTTTGAAAAAACATCTTTTGTACCTGCTTTTACTTTTTCAGTAAAATGGGGTAGTCCCTCAGGGGGTAAATGGCATTCAACACAATGAACAACAACTCCGCTGGAATTATTAAAATGGCTTGATAATTTCCAGGAGCTTGTAGCTTGAGGGTGGGAGTGACATGAGGCGCAATATTTGTCAGTGGAAGTGACCTGCATTAATTTCTTCCCTGAAAACAGGATGATAAAACCAAAGAGGATGCCGGGAATAAAAAGATAAATGAATAGTCTGGTTTTCTTTGTTTTCCTTTTCATGCAAAATTTGCTGTGAAAGTGACTGTTAAAGCGTGCAAAGTAATAAAAAAAAGCTCGAATATCAGGAGGTTTGTTTTGAAAGTTAATGCAAGTATTATTATTTATAATGGTTATAATCTCTATTTCTAATAAAATTATAGTTTGTAAGCTTGAAAATTGTAAATAGGAGTATTAAAAAATAGCTACATCAGAAAAATATTTAATAAATTAAATGCAATTTATGCAATTACATCCTATTACATATAGGAGAGATTCTCTTTTGAAAGAATATAAGAAATTTTAATCATTAGAGTTTTTATTTGAAATAAAAAATAATACCTTTGCAACCCAATTTGTGAATTATATTTATAAAAGATAGTCTATATGCCTACAATTCAGCAGTTAGTAAGAAAAGGACGCAAAAAATTAGTAGAAAAGAGTAAGGCTCCGGCTCTGGATTCATGTCCACAAAAAAGAGGTGTTTGTGTTAGAGTTTATACTACAACACCAAAAAAGCCAAATTCTGCAATGAGAAAAGTTGCCAGGGTGAGGCTTACAAACGGGAAAGAGGTGAATGCTTATATTCCCGGAGAAGGTCATAATTTGCAGGAACACTCCATTGTTTTGATCCGTGGAGGAAGAGTGAAGGATTTACCGGGTGTTAGATACCATCTTATCAGAGGTGCCCTGGATACACAGGGTGTTGAGGGAAGGACACAGAGGCGATCAAAATATGGAACAAAAAGACCAAAGAAATAATTATAGGAATTAATTAAGTTAGATAAATTGTCATGAGAAAAACCAAGCCTAAAAAAAGAATTTTGTTGCCGGATCCGAAATTTAACGATCAGGAGGTAACAAGGTTTGTAAACAATCTTATGATGGGAGGTAAGAAAAGCGTTTCTTATACCATTTTTTACGATGCACTTGAGATTGTAGGCCAGAGAATGAAAAATGAGGAGAAAGCACCTTTAGACATTTGGAAAAAAGCGCTTGAGAATGTTACTCCTCACGTGGAGGTGAAAAGCCGTCGTGTTGGAGGAGCTACATTTCAGGTTCCTATGGAAGTTAGACCAGAAAGAAAAGTGTCTATGAGTATGAAGGCCCTGATTCTGTTTGCAAGAAAGAGAAGTGGTAAAGAAATGAGCGAAAAGCTTGCAGCAGAAATAATGGCAGCTTTTAAAGAAGAGGGTGGCGCATTTAAGAGAAAAGAGGATACACACAGAATGGCGGAAGCAAATAAAGCTTTTGCCCATTTTAGATTTTAATAAATTGATTGGTGATTGAGGAGAGTAATGAGCAGTAAGTTAGAAAATACAAGAAATATTGGGATAATGGCCCATATTGATGCAGGTAAAACCACCACTACGGAGAGGATACTGTATTATACGGGTCGTACACACCGTATAGGTGAGGTACATGATGGTGCTGCTCAGATGGACTGGATGGTGCAGGAACAGGAAAGAGGAATAACCATTACATCTGCTGCGACTACTACATTCTGGAAATATAATAACCAGGAGTATAAAATTAATATCATAGATACCCCCGGCCATGTGGATTTTACCGTAGAGGTGGAAAGATCACTTCGTGTACTGGATGGTGCTGTTGCTGTATTTTGTGCTGTTGGTGGTGTAGAGCCTCAATCTGAAACAGTTTGGAGGCAGGCAGATAAATATAATGTTCCAAGAATTGCATTCATTAATAAGATGGATCGTACTGGTGCTGATTTCTTTTCAGTTGTCCAGCAAATCGAAGATAAACTTAGTTCAAATCCTATTCCTATTCAGTTACCAATAGGATCAGAAGATTCATTTCAGGGAGTAATTGACCTTATTTATAATAAGGCTGTAGTATGGAGGGAAGAAGCAGATATGGGAACAACCTATGATTTGGTTGATATTCCTGAGGAATATATTGAAGAAGCTGCAATATGGCGTGAGAAACTGATTGAAGCAGTTGCGGAAACAGATGATTCTCTTTTAGAAAGATATTTTGAAGATCCTGACTCGATTACTACTGATGAAATGCTGGAAGTTATTCGTAAGTCAACAATCAATCATACCATAATTCCGGTAATGTGCGGCTCTGCTTTTAAAAATAAGGGAGTTCAAAGGTTACTGGATGCTGTTATAGCATTTCTTCCAAGCCCGATTGATATTGAAGCGGTAATTGGAGTTAATCCAATGCATGGAGATGCAGAAGTTTCAAGAAAACCTGATTCTTCAGAACCACTTGCAGCACTTGCTTTTAAAATTGCGACTGACCCCTTTGTGGGAAGACTTGTGTTTTTAAGGGTTTATAGTGGTGTGCTGGAATCCGGATCTACAGTACTTAATGCGCGTACCGGAAAAAAAGGCCGTATTAACAGGCTATATCAGATGCATGCCAATAAACAGAATCCAAAGGAAAGGATTGAGGCCGGAGATATTTGTGCTGCAGTAGGATTAAAGGATTTAAAAACCGGAGATACAATTTGCGATGTTAAAAAGCCGATTTCACTGGAATCGATGGAGTTTCCTGAGCCGGTAATTGGGATAGCCATTGAGCCAAAATCACAACCCGATGTTGATAAGCTCGGTGTGGCTTTAGCTAAACTTTCCGAAGAAGATCCAACTTTCAAGGTAAAAACAGATGAGAATTCAGGGCAGACAATCATCAGTGGGATGGGCGAACTGCACTTAGAGATACTAATAGACAGGATCAATCGCGAGTTTAAGGTTGAGTGTAACCAGGGCAAGCCTCAGGTTGCTTACCGGGAAGCAATTACAACTACGGTTAAACATCGTGAAGTCTTTAAGAAACAAACCGGTGGTAGAGGTAAATTTGCTGATATTATTGTTGAGGTTGGTCCGGTTGATGAAGGGGAAAGTGGCCTTCAGTTTGTTGATAAGGTTAAAGGGGGGAACATACCCCGTGAATATATACCTGCAGTGGAGAAAGGTTTTAAGGAGGCTATGAGAAATGGACCTTTAGCAGGGTATCCCATAGATAGCCTGAAAGTGGTGCTGTTGGACGGATCTTATCATCCTGTTGATTCAGACAGTCTTTCGTTTGAACTTGCTGCTAAGTCTGCTTTTAGAAACATTGCATCTAAAGCAAATCCTGTTTTACTTGAACCAATTATGATGGCTGAAGTAGTAACACCAGAACAATATATGGGTGATGTTATTTCTGACTTTAACAGGAGAAGAGGTCAGGTAGAGGGCATGGTGTCAAAAATGGGGGCCAGGGTTATCCGGGCTAAAGTTCCATTAGCAGAAAAGTTTGGTTATGTAACAGTTCTCAGGACACTAACATCAGGAAGGGCAACATCTACCATGGAGTTTTCGCATTATGATGAAATTCCAGAAGATTTAGCACGGAAAATTATTGAAAAAGCAAAAGGTACAGTAGAAAAAGTATAATAATTATTTTTTGAATAATGAGTCAAAAGATTAGAATTAAGTTAAAGTCGTACGATCACAATCTGGTTGATAAATCAGCAGAAAAAATTGTGAAAACGGTAAAATTAACCGGTGCTGTGGTTAGTGGACCAATTCCACTTCCAACGCATAAAAGGGTGTTTACAGTTTTACGTTCTCCGTTTGTTAATAAGAAATCAAGAGAGCAATTTATGGTTGCATCCTATAAGCGTTTGCTTGATATTTACAGCAGCACTCCAAAAACCATTGATGCTTTAATGAAACTGGAATTACCGAGTGGGGTTGAAGTTGAAATAAAAGTTTAATTGAGGAAAATATAAAAAAATGCAGGGATTAATTGGTAAAAAGGTTGGAATGACCTCAGTATTTAACGATGAAGGGAAGAATATCCCTTGTACAGTTATTGAGGCTGGGCCTTGTGTGATTACACAAATTAAAACCAAAGAAAAGGATGGCTATGAGGCTGTTCAGGTTGGATTTGATGAGAAAAGGGAAAAAAACACTTCAAAAGGCATGAAAGGGCATTTCAGTAAGGCGTCCACAACACCTAAGAGAAAATTAGTGGAGTTTTCAGGATTTGAAGATAATCTGAAATTGGGAGATGTACTTACAGTAGATCTTTTTAATGACGATAACTGGCTTGATGTCAGGGGTATAGCTAAAGGAAAAGGTTTCCAGGGTG
The DNA here is from genome assembly GCA_029935275.1 of Bacteroidales bacterium. Classification (GTDB taxonomy): domain Bacteria; phylum Bacteroidota; class Bacteroidia; order Bacteroidales; family VadinHA17; genus JANTGF01. The sequence continues at coordinate 4,605 of JAOZKQ010000056.1, forward strand.
TTGTTAAGCGTTATAATTTTAAAGGAGTTGGTGATGCAACACACGGCCAGCATAATCGCCTTAGGGCCCCCGGGTCTTTAGGTGCTTCTTCATACCCTTCCAGAGTATTTAAAGGGATGAGAATGGCAGGAAGAATGGGAGGACAAAAAGTCGCAGTATTAAATTTACGAATAATCAAAATTGTTTCGGAAGAAAATCTGTTGATTTTAAAAGGATCTGTCCCTGGTCCGAATGGCTCATATTTAATAATAACCAAGTGATGAAGATTTCAATACATAACATTGAAGGAAAAGATACCGGAAAGAAAGCGGAACTGAATGATTCTGTTTTTGGTATCGAACCGAACGATCATGCCATTTATCTTGATATCAAGCAACATATGGCAAACAGGCGTCAGGGTACGCACAAAGCAAAAGAAAGAGGTGAAATTAGAGCAAGTACCAGGAAAATTAAGAAACAAAAAGGTACTGGTACAGCTAGGGCAGGTGCTATTTCAAATCCGCTTTTCAGAGGTGGTGGTAGAGTTTTCGGCCCCAGGCCAAGAACTTATGACTCAAAACTGAATAAAAAAGTGAAGCAACTTGCCAGAAGATCTGCTTTGTCTTATAAAGCTAAAGAAAAAGGTATTATCGTTCTTGAGGATTTTACTTTAGAAGCACCAAAAACCAATGAATTCGTTAAGATTAATAATAATTTAAAGGTAAATGATAAAAAATCACTTTTTATTCTAAATCATACCGATAAAAGTATATATTTGTCTTCTCGAAATTTGAAGAATTCGAACGTTGTAAATGTCTCAGAGATAACAACATACGATATAGTAAATGCATCGGTAATAGTGTTATCAAAGAGTTCAATTGAGGTTTTAGACCAGATTTTAGGTAATTAAGAAAAATTGGAAGTATGAATATTTTGCTTAAACCGATAGTTACTGAAAAAATGATGGCTCAAAGTGAGTCTCTGAATCGCTATGGTTTTATTGTTGAAAAAACAGCAAATAAAATTGAGATTAAAAAGGCTATCGAAGAAATGTATGATGTTACGGTAGATGCCGTTAATACAATGCGGTATGGAGGAAAAAGAAAGAGCAGGTTTACAAAAGGCGGAGTGCAGCTTGGAAAAACTAATTCTTACAAAAAAGCAATTGTAACCCTTGTTGATGGAGATGTAATTGATTTCTATAGCAATATTTAGATAGGTAATTATGGCAGTTAGAAAATTTAAGCCTGTTTCACCAGGTCAGCGACATAAAGTTGCAGGAACATTTGAGGATATCACTACTTCAACACCTGAGAAGTCATTACTTCGCCCAATTAAGAAATCGGGTGGCAGGAACCATAGTGGTAAAATGACAATGAGGTATATGGGTGGTGGCCATAAAAAAATGTACAGGGTAATTGACTTTTTGAGGAATAAGGATGATTATTCAGCTAAAGTGAGCACCATTGAATATGATCCCAACCGATCAGCCAGAATTGCATTATTGATTTATGAAGATGGTGAGAAAAGATATATTCTTGCACCAACCGGACTTGAGGTTGGACAAATAGTTCGTTCTGGTAAAGGTGCTCCTCCTGAAATAGGAAACGCATTACCCTTAGCAGAAATCCCTTTAGGTTCAGTTATTCATAATATTGAACTAACACCAGGAAAAGGTGGTATGCTTGCAAGGAGTGCCGGTACTTATGGTCAGCTTACAAGTCGTGACGGGAAATTTGGTATTGTGAAATTACCTTCGGGTGAATCACGCATGATATTAGTTACATGTAGAGCTACTATTGGATCAAGTTCAAATTCCGATCATGGTCTCGAAGTTTCCGGAAAAGCCGGTCGTTCCAGATGGAAGGGAAGACGTCCAAGAGTAAGAGGGGTTGTAATGAATCCTGTTGATCACCCAATGGGTGGTGGTGAAGGAAGAGCCTCAGGTGGACATCCAAGGTCCAGGAATGGAATGCCTGCTAAAGGTTTTAAAACCAGGTCAAAAAAGAAATCATCGAATAAGTATATTGTTGAGAAAAGGAAAAAGCGTTAAAATTGTTTAATTAAGAATATTATGAGCAGATCACTTAAAAAAGGACCCTTTATTGATTATAAACTTGAGAAAAGGGTACTTGATATGAATGATACAGGAAAAAAATCTGTAATTAAGACCTGGTCGAGACGTTCGATGATATCACCTGATTTTGTTGGTCACACAGTTGCTGTTCACAATGGTAATAAATTTATACCGGTATATGTTACAGAAAATATGGTTGGTCATAAATTTGGTGAATTTGCTCCTACACGGATTTTCAGAGGACACGGAGGAAAGGCCAGATAATTTTATTGCTTGAAAAACTATAGATAATGGGTGCAAAAAAAAGAGTTAGAGCCGAGAAGGTGAAAGAAGAGAAAAAGGGTATTTCCTATGCAATTCTTAGGAATTGTCCTACTTCTCCAAGAAAAATGAGGCTGGTGGTTGACTTAATCCGCGGGCAGGAAGTAAACAGAGCTCTCGATATATTAAAATTTAGTTCAAAAGAAGCGTCTTTAAGGGTTGAAAAACTTTTGCTTTCAGCTATTGCGAACTGGCAAAGTAAAAATGAAGGTGTAAGAATTGAAGGTAGTGGTCTTTTTGTAAAAGAAGCCTTTGTAAATCAGGGTCGTACTTTGAAAAGATTACGTCCGGCACCGCAGGGTAGAGCACATAGAATCAGAAAAAGATCAAATCATGTTACTTTGATCCTTGATAGTAAAATTAAAAATGAAGTAGAACCTTCTACAAAATAATATTTATGGGACAGAAAGTTAATCCAATATCGAATCGACTGGGAATCATCAGAGGATGGGATTCTAACTGGTATGGTGGAAAGAATTTTGCTGATAAACTGATCGAGGATACAAAGATTAGAAAATATCTGAGTGTACGTTTGGCAAAAGCCAGTGTATCAAAAATTATAATTGAAAGAACACTTAAGCTGGTTACCGTTACTGTGAATACTGCCAGACCTGGTATTATTATTGGTAAGGGTGGACAAGAGGTTGATAAGCTAAAGGAGGAATTAAAAAAACTGACGAATAAGGAAGTACAGATTAATATTTATGAAGTAAGAAGGCCTGAATTGGATGCAACAATAGTTGCAAATAATATTGCTCGTCAGATTGAAGGTAAAATTTCCTACAGAAGGGCTATAAAAATGGCAATTGCTTCAACTATGCGTATGGGAGCTGAAGGGGTTAAGGTTTTGGTGTCAGGTCGGCTTGGTGGAGCTGAAATGGCTCGCTCTGAAATGTATAAAGAGGGTCGTATTCCTCTCCATACTTTAAGGGCTGATATTGATTATGCAAAAACAGAAGGACTTACTAAAGTTGGATTGATTGGTTTGAAAGTGTGGATCTGTAAAGGTGAAATTTATGGGAAACCAGACCTGTCTCCAAATATTAGTGCTAAAGCTCCCCGGCCTAAGAGCTTTGGGAGAAGATCAAGATAATTAAAGTTGAAATAATAACAACTTATAAAGATGTTACAACCGAAAAAAACAAAATTTAGAAGGCGCCAGAAAGGCAGAATGAAGGGGAATGCCCAGCGGGGAAACCAGTTGGCGTTTGGTTCATTTGGTATAAAAACACTGGAGAAAACATGGCTCACCGGAAGGCAAATTGAGGCTGCCCGTCAGGCTGTTACCAGGTATATGAAGCGTGAAGGTCAGATTTGGATCAGAATATTCCCTGATAAGCCGATTACAAAAAAGCCTGCTGAAGTTAGAATGGGTAAAGGGAAAGGTGCTCCGGAAGGTTTTGTAGCTCCAATTACACCGGGAAGAATCATTATTGAAGCAGAAGGAGTTCCATATGAAATTGCAAAAGAAGCACTTCGTTTGGCCTCCCAAAAATTGCCGGTAAAAACCAAATTTGTGGTAAGACGTGATTATGTTGAATAGAGGAATAAATGTATTATGAAAAGTACAGAGATAAATGAATTAACACTTCGGGAACTTGAGGAAAGGATTGATAATGAAAAAACTTTCTTTATTAAGATGAAACTGAATCATACAGTTTCCCCTTTGGATAATCCCATGAAGCTTAGAGATATTAGAAGAAATATTGCCAGGTTACAAACAGAATTACGTAGAAGGCAGTTAACTGACAATAAGCAAAATTAACAATGGAAAAGAGAAATTTACGTAAAGAGCGTATCGGTGTAGTGGTTAGCAATAAAATGGATAAGTCAATTGTTATCGCTGTAAAAAGGAAAGTAAAGCATCCTATTTATGGAAAATTTGTTAGCAAAACAACCAACTTTATGGCGCATGACCAGGAAAATACCTGCAATATCGGAGATACAGTAAAAATCATGGAAACCAGGCCTTTGAGTAAGAATAAGAGCTGGAGACTGATAGAAATAGTTGAAAGAGTTAAGTAATCATGATACAACAAGAAAGCAGACTTGCAGTAGCAGACAATAGTGGGGCCAAAGAGGTACTTTGTATCCGGGTTCTTGGTGGTACAGGTAGAAGATATGCTTCTATCGGTGATAAAATTGTAGTCACCGTTAAAAGTGCCTTGCCCAGTAGTGAGGCAAAAAAAGGAATGGTAACCAGGGCGGTTGTTGTTAGAACAAGGAAAGAGATAAGGCGTCCTGATGGTACTTATATTCGCTTTGATGACAATGCTGTGGTTCTACTCAATGCAGCAGATGAGATCAGGGGTACTCGTATTTTTGGTCCTGTTGCCAGAGAATTAAGAGAGAATTATATGAAAATTATTTCATTAGCACCGGAAGTGCTTTAATATAGATAGGTCCATGGGAAGAATGAGAAAGTTACATATTAAGAAAGGTGATACTGTTTACGTTATTACCGGTGAGTACAAGGATCAGCAAGGACGTGTACTGGAGGTTCTTAAAAAGAAAGATAGAGCAATTGTTGAAGGTGTAAACATGGTATCAAAACATACCAAACCAAACTCTCAAAATCCACAAGGTGGAATAATTAAGAAAGAAGCAGCTGTACATATTTCAAACCTGCTGTTAGTTGATCCCTCTACAGGTAAACCTACCCGTATTGGAAGAAAACTTAATAGCAAAAATAAGTCAGTACGGTATTCAAAAAAATCAGGGGAGGAAATTAAGTAATGGAACATATACCAAATCTTAAAAACAAGTATCAGAACGAAATCATCTCAAATTTAAAGGAGAAATTTAACTATTCTTCTGTAATGCAGGTGCCTCGTCTTTTGAAGATAGTTATTAACCAGGGAGTTGGGCAAGCTGTTGCTGATAAAAAGATGATTGACAATAGTACACTTGAGGTTACAACTATTGCTGGCCAGAAAGCAGTACAACGTATGTCAACCAAGGATATCTCAAATTTCAAGCTGAGAAAGAAAATGCCTATTGGCGTTAAAGTAACACTTCGTCGTGACAGGATGTACGAATTCATGGAAAGACTTATTTCCATTGCACTTCCAAGGGTTAGAGACTTTAAGGGTGTAGGAGCTAAACTTGATGGTAGGGGGAATTATACATTGGGTATTACCGAACAAATAATTTTCCCGGAAATTGATATTGACAAGATAGGTAAAATCATGGGTTTAGAAATTACTTTTGTGACAAGCGCAAAAACCGATGAAGAGGGATATGCTTTATTGAAGGAGTTTGGAGTACCATTTAAAAATATAAAAAATAATTAATATGGCTAAAGAG
>JAOZKQ010000375.1 GCA_029935275.1 Bacteroidales bacterium
TGTTATGAGAGGATTCTCAGCTAACCTGGTACTTAAATTTGGGAAGTTTTAAATTATATGAATAAATATTAGTACTTAAGACTAACAATATATATTTACTGAATTTCATTAGCCAATAGTGGACTATCAAGGGAAAACTGATGTTTCATTTCTTTCTTTAATTCCAGAAGAATTTTCCCATTTTCTTCTGATACATCCCTTGTTTCATTCGGATCAAGAAAAATATTATACAATTCATCAGTTCCTTCATCAGGGGTTTTACCATGATGAATTAATTTCCAATCGCCTTTTTTCAATGCCATCCCTTTATTCATCCTCCAATACATTATCCGGTCTTCATCTAATGTTACCCCATCAAGGGATGGCCAGAAATTCAACCCTTCAATATTTAACTCTTCAGGTATATCAGCTCCTGCAAGACCCGCAAGTGTTGGATAAATATCCACAACATTTATTGCTTCACTATATTTCCCATGACTCAACTTGCCCTTCCACATGATTATAGCAGGCACCCTTAGGGCTCCATCATAAAAAGATGTCTTCCAGTCACGCAGGGGCCTGTTGTCCCCCAAAACATCATTGCCTTTATATTTACCATTATATTGAGTTTTGGAATGCCAGCTTTCCTGCGCTCCATTATCACTAAAAAACAGCACAACTGTATTTTCTTCCAGCTTATTTTTTTCAAGTGTTACCATAATACGACCGATACCTTCATCCATATGTGTTACCGAAGCAGCATAAAGCCGGCGTGATTCATTTGCTATGGATTTCTCATACATATCAACCCAATTCTCCGGTTCATCAAGTGGGAAATGTGGAACACTATAGGCAACATATAGAAAGAAATGCTTGCTATTATCATGAGACTTCTCAATAAACTGAACTGCTTCATCTGTAATCAAATCAGTTGCATGTCCCTCTTCATCGATTAGTGTATCATTTCGGTGCCAGGTTTTATTGCCATTTTTATATAAATGTGTATAAGGGTCAATCTGTCCCCGCAAATATCCGTAGGAGGAATTAAAACCTAATCTCATTGGTCGTGCTTCAGGGACAGTGCCAAGGTGCCATTTCCCGGAAATAGCAGTTTCATAACCATTTTGATTTAAGAGTTCTGCTATTGTTACAGTTCCCTCAGGAAATACTGCTTCATCGCCAAGCGGGCTTAAAATTCCATACCTGCTGGGATACCTGCCTGTTAGCAATGATGCCCGTGTAGGAGAACAAACCGAATGTACATAAAACCGGTCAAGTTCAATACCTTCCTGGGACAGTTTATCAATTGCCGGGGTTTTTATTTCTGAACCGTGATAGCCAATATCATTCCATCCCAGATCATCCGCCACAATTACAATTATATTTGGCTGATTATTTGCGCACTTGTTTTTCTCATCCTGATTGCAGGAAAAGAGAATAAAAAATAAGCTGTAAAAACCCAAAAATAAGTTTCTCATAAAATAAAAGGTATTAACCCCAGAGCAAGCCCTGGACCCTTGTTTCCGGGGTAAGCCCCGGGGAATTTAACCACTTCCATCTCGTCCGCCGAAGCGGAACGCGAAGGAGGATTAAAAATTCACCTCTTCCCACTCCTGGCTTGCAACTGATTTCTCCATAGCTTCAAGTACTGCCACACAACTTAAAATGCTTTCATAACTACGGGGTTCTTTGCCCGTCCTGAACATCTCGACCATATCCACATAATTTATTCCCGGATCAGGTTCTTCTACACGTGATTTGAGTTCAGTAAGCCCATCTTTTGTCTCAACAAAAGTTTCCCAGCCATAGGATTCCGGTTTAAAAATAAGTGTAGAATATAAGCCACTTTTAAAAACCAAAACAGCATTACCATTTTTACCATCTCTGGTTACTCTTACCCGTTCTATATCTTCACCAAACATTTCCATCAAAGGCTGCAAAAGATGAACCCCGTAAAAAAAGATCCCACCATACTTTGAATCCATATCAACCGGGCCATATCTGACAACCTGATTAATATTTTCTATTGATTTTACCTGATCCCTTATATCAAAAGTAGATTTGCTATGTGCCATCGAGCTGTATGAAGTTACAGGAGTCCCATACTTTTTGGCCATTGCTAAAAACTCTTTTCCCTCATCAAGCCGGTAACAAAAAGGTTTATCAATAAAAGTTGGGATACCTGCTTTTACAAAAGGAGTTGCTGCCTCAAGGTGATATTTTGCATGACGATGGTCAACAATCAGAGCATCAATCTTCCCCATCATTTCCTGGGGATCTTTAACTATGTTGGGGATATTGCCTTTTTCTGCTGCATTTTTTGCAAACTCATCAGTTTCGCCCCAAACATATAACACTTCCACTCCGGGAAATTTTTTATCTGTATTAAACATTTTGCCGTAACCGATGGTATGCGAATTTTCGGCACCAATAATTCCAATACGGATATTTTTTTGATTATTTCCTGTATCAGAAACCAATCTCGATGCAAAAGCAGCAGTTGATGTAAATGCTACTGAAGACAGAGCAGCACCCGTACTAAGAGTTTTAATAAATGACCTTCTGGATTTCATAATGATTATTATTTTAATAAATTAGCTATTTTAATATTTTGTTCCTACGGGACTTAACAGACAAATATGAATTAGTATTAGAGTTTCATCTCCCAACCCTTTTCATAGCTCCTTGACCAGTATTTCTTTGCATCTTTGTCTTTCAATATATGTCCGTTCTCCGGATCAATTTCCAATGAGTGTCCTACACGCTGCGCAATATTGCCAAGTTGTACAAGCAGTGTGCTTTTATGCCCTGACTCAATATCAGCATTGAGCTTAGCACTTCCGTTATGAATTCCTTCAAAGAAATTATTTATATGAATTAAGTCCAGGTTTTTAAATTGGCCAACCAGGTCAGAAGTGTCTATTTTTTGCTCAGCTTTTACCTCTTTTACAATATTATTATCCAAGTCGAAGATGGTGTAATTATTGCCACCAGGAAACAACATGCTTCCTTTTTCCCCATAGAATATTACTCCTGCCCCACTCCCTTCAACGCTTCTTCCGTTACAGCTTCTTCCCTCCCAGGTCATGGTTACCTCTTCTTTAAAATCGATGGTAATTACCTGTGTATCCGGAGTTTCCCAGTCATCCTTGTAACGATATCTTCCACCATTTGA
>JAOZKQ010000376.1 GCA_029935275.1 Bacteroidales bacterium
TCCACCCCAGTAGCCCACCACAATTTTTAAAGTACTATCATTTTCATATTCCCAGCTACCCTCAAAATTGGAATAACTAATTGGAGGGGTACCGCAGGAACCGGAGTTTTTATGTTCTGTGAATTTGCCTCCATCATGGATGATAAATCCATAGTTGTCCTCCTGGATTTTCTCAGATTTACTCAAAATCAACACTCCCTCATCAAAATGATCTTCAACCCAGGTTCCTTCAAGTTTGCCGGGATCAGGAGAAGTTTTTGTCTTTTCACAGGAAAACCAAAGACCTGAAAACACCAGGATAAAAATGAAAATAAATTTTTGCATGCTTTAGTTTGGTTAAATTATGATAAAGTCTTTGACAGTGGACAATAAACAGGGAACAAATGATAACTAATATTTAGAATCACAAGAATCCTGCCAAAGTTATTAAATAACCCTAAACTCTAAAAAATTGTCTCATTTTTACATAAATTTGCACCTAAATCTAAAAGAATTGATACGGTTTATTATACACCGGACTATCATACTGGCCACATTTATCCTTTACGGGCTGAATATTACCAATGCCCAAATATCCCTGTCAGGTATAATCACAGATAAAATTACCGGGGAATCCTTAGTTGGTGTAAATATTTACCTTCCTGAATTTACCCGTGGGACTATTTCAGAAAATGATGGATCTTATGTACTGAAAAATCTACGAACCGGACAAATATTGGTACAATATTCAATGATGGGATACAAAACCCAGCTCAAAAAAATAAAGTTAGGGACAGATGGAATTATAGTTTCCATTCAGCTGGAACCAATGGTAATTCAGGGAGAAGAAATAACAGTAACCGGCGGATTCCCAAGCAGTCAGCATGAAAATGCGATTAAGATAAGTATTTTAAAAACCAAATCATTTTTAAAATCGGGGACACCTTCTTTAATTGAAACATTAAGCGAAATTCCGGGAGTAGATTTAATCTCTAAAGGACCAGGAGTTGCTACACCCATTATTCGCGGATTATCCTTATCCAATATTTTGTTCCTGAACAATGGCATTCCAATGAATAATTTCCAGTTTTCAGAAAATCATCCTTATATGGTAGATGACAATGGAATTGCAAGAATAGAGATTATTAAAGGCCCTGCCTCTCTTCTTCATGGATCTGGTGCCGTAGGAGGCGTTTTAAACCTGATAAAAGAAGCACCTCCCCCGGAGGGGAGTATTCAGGGAGATTATTTGCTTAAATATTATGGAAATACTTCCGGGCTAGCTTCTAATTTGGGTATTAAAGGGACAATTAATAGTTTCACCTGGGGAGTCAGGGCCGGATTAAACAGTCATATGGACTATTTTGATGGAGAAAAAAACAGAATTCCAAATTCCCGTTTCAACAGATATAGCTTTAAAACTAATTTAGGACTCATTAAAAAATTTGGAACCTTCCGGTTGTTTTATGATTATAACAAGGATTTACTCGGAATGACAATTCTACCCACGGTTGCCTATGTCTCTGAAAATGGCAGGCAAAATGAAGTATGGTTTCAGGATTTAGCAAATCATATCATCTCCATGCAAAACAAACTTTTCATTAAAAGGCTCAAATTTGATCTCGATCTGGGTTACCAGTCAAATAATCGCAAATTACATGGTTCTCCGCTTACTCAGCCCATTTTGGTTAATATTAACATGAATAGTTTTAACTATAAGCTCCAATCCTCTCTTCCAACAAATGATAAAACAAAAATTATCATTGGATTACAAGGCCTTGAGCAAAGGGTAAAGAACTATGATGCTCCTCAGTGGATCTTACCAAATGCGCAAATCTCCGATTTTTCCCTTTTTGGATTTGCTCAACATTATCATTGGGAAAAACTTATGATACAGGCAGGCTTAAGATGGGATTATCGCTTCATTCATGTTCCTGAGCAAATTTCAGGAGGGCATTCTCACGATGAAGTTCATGCAGCAGAAGATTCTCTGATCAAATTAGATAATACCTATCAAAATTTTAGTTTCTCCTTAGGATCTGTATTGAATTTAAGAGATAATATGCATTTCCGCTTTAATATTGCGTCTGCATTCCGCAGCCCAAATCTTGCTGAGCTTACTCAAAACGGGGAACACGGAGTCCGGTTCGAACAGGGAAATGCAACATTAAAATCCCAGAGGAACCTGGAGGCAGACCTCAGTTTTCATTACCATTCAACTCACCTGAACATTGATGTATCTGGTTTTTACAATAATATTCACAATTATATTTTTCTGGCACCCACCAATGATACTATATATAATGGTAATAAAATTTACCGCTATACTCAAACACCTGCTTTTTTATATGGAGGCGAAGCAATGATCCACTTCCATCCTCATCCCTTAGACTGGCTCCATCTTAAATCTTCCTGGTCCTATGTCCAGGGAAAACAGTCAAATGGTAACTATCTGCCTTTTATCCCTGCTCAAAAAATAAAATTTGAATTGGAACTTCAGAAAAGGAAATGGGCTGCATTTCGAAACCTCTACTACAGGTTTTCAACAGATTTCGTGTTTCGACAAGTCCACCCGGCCCCTTTTGAAACAGCAAGTGCAGGATATGTACTAATAAATACCGGTTTAGGAAGTGATATCAAGGTGAAAAACCAATTAATTTCGATTGGGGTATTTGCAAACAACCTGCTTAATAAAACGTACATAAGTCATTTATCCACACTCAAAGAGCTAGGACTAAATAATATAGGCAGGAATGTCTCACTGATGTTGAAAATCCCTTTTGGCTTGAAATAACACGGAAACAGAAATTTGTTATCAGGTTATCAGTTATTATTTGAACATGGCCAGAATAGCCAAATTATCATTAGTTTTCAAAGTATGTAATGAATTAAATACTTGATATACTTTAACTTAGCCTTTTATTAACCAAAAAAGAGAAAAATTCCGTGAACCGATTTAGTAAGCTCACCTTAGGTGATTTTCTGGGTTAATCTTTTGCTTCTTAATCTCTACCGATCCTTCCTTTCTAAACAATACATGCATAAATAGAGTTTGTCTATAAAGTCCAACTTCTGCGTTGTTGCACTAAATAAGGAAGTACTCAAAATACCTGTTTGTTTCAACACTAAAGCCTGTGTTTTAGGATATTCTCTGAATTACAGGAGCTTA
>JAOZKQ010000377.1 GCA_029935275.1 Bacteroidales bacterium
ATAGTTTATGAATGTTGCGGACAGCAGGAAGCAATGGATCAGGCAGTTGACCTTTTAAAACCAGGTGGCAAACTAATGATTATAGGAATTCCTGAAACTGACTACTGGAAATTCAGTGTGGATAAACTCCGCCATAAGGAAATTTCTATAATTAATGTAAGACGTCAGCTTGACTGCGTACAACCGGTTCTTGACCTGATCAAAGCCAAAGAGATGAATCCTTCAATTATGGTAACACACCGGTTTTCATTTTCTGAAACAAAAAAAGCTTTTGACCTTGTAAGTAGCTATCAGGACGGGGTGATGAAAGCTATGATAGATTTTTGATATCAACCATTCAAACATACTAGAGATTACCATAATAGTTATAATAAACTGGCTTCATTCAATAAAAATATTATCTATGAAAATTGCCATTGTAACAAATAACGGGTCATCAGTGAGCCAGCACTTTGGCAGGGCACCTTACTATAAAATATTTGAAATAGAAGACCTTAAAATTAAAAAAACATCTTTAAGGGAAAGAAGAACCGGTCATTTTGCTCCCGGTGGCATTCAGCATAATCATGGCCATAAGGACTCTCATGAATCAACAGGAGGTCATGGATATGGCAAAGATGCCCAAAAAAGCCACGCAAGTATGGTGGAAGAATTAGCAGATTGTCAGGTACTGATTGCTGGCGGTATGGGTATGGGAGCCTATGAAAATTTCCGGTTGACCGGACTGGAAGTTATATTAACAAACTACCAGGACATAGAAGATGTGGTTGAAACTTATATTAATGGCAAGCTCGAGAATCTAATGGATCAGAGAACACATTAACCAGGAATATTGAATTATTTTATTTCTTTCCATTATTATCAGAGGGTTTAATCTCTCCTGCCTTTTTCAGGGCAAATTTTGCCAGTACCGGCCCAATAACCTCATGAATTACGGTTGCCCCGATGATTATACTTATAATGATATCAGTCATATCAGCAAACGCAGGATTGCTTTTTAATAGCAAGGCCATACCAATTACTATTCCACCCTGAGGAATCAACCCAAAAGCTGTTAGTTTTTTCACTTTTGGTTCTTCATGTGCAAGTGACCCACCAATGTAAGTTCCTGTAAATTTTCCAATGGTCCGAAAAATAACAAATAAAAGAATCAGCATCCATGAAGAACCAAGGGTACTGAAGTTTAGGTGCATTCCGCTGAGGGTGAAAAATAAAAGAAATATTAATTCATCAGTATAGGATTCCAATAACTTAAATATTTTGGCTTGTAAATGATGATAATTTACAACAAATGCGCCAAATGTCATCGTAGAAAGTAGTTCATCAACACCCAACCAGTTCGCAATTCCAAAAATTCCAATAAGAAAACCAGAAATTACAACAATAAGAATTCCATCTGTCTCCTTAGTTAGTATCCATGAAATCATTTTTAAGGCAAAGCCGGCAGCAATGCCCAATAAAACTGCTCCTCCAATTGAAATAACAGGTTTGATAATGGATTGTGCAAGATTCAGGTCGCCCCCATTACCCAAAATGCTAAAGGCAACAGCAGTAAATAAGCTAAAATTTAAAATACCCAGGACATCATCAAAGGCAGCCACACTCATAATCAAGGAAGTAATCTTGCCTTTTGCCTTATACTCTGTCTGAACTGCGAGGGTAGCAGAAGGATCGGTTGGTGATGCAAAGATAGAAACCAGCAAACTAAAGGCCAGGATAGCGGAAAAAGATCCTAATTCAGCCAACCCTAAAAACTGTCCAAAAGTTAAAAATCCAAGTAAAACAAATAAAAAAGCAGTTTGAGCTTCAAAAAATGTAATAATAAATATTGCTTTTCCAATAATTTTCAAACGGCTCTTAAGTAATGTTCCACCAACTGAAAATGTAATAAAGGAGAGTGCAATATGAATAACAAAGTCTGAATTTTTGGAGAAGTCTTCGGGAATAATACCCAATAAATCAGGATTCAGAAATATACCGGCAAGAATATAACCAGTAACTTTGGGAAAGCCAATCTTCTTAAAAATCTCCGCAAAAACAAAGCCTGTAATTAATATCAGTCCTAGAATAATCTCAATAGACATTATTGAATTTTTTTATTGAATTTATACAAAACTAATAAACTTATCGGAATTTAGTTTTCCAAAAAAAGTAGTGTATAAAAAAAGAGGGATATCCTACGATATCCCTCTTTTATAAAACTTATTTAACTCAATTGTTAAGAAAAAAACACTTATTTTACATTTTTAAAAGTACCAATCCCTGCAAATTGAGCATTCTTTCCAAGCATTCTCTCAATTCTAAGAAGTTGATTAAACTTGGCAATTCGCTCACTTCTGCAACCGGAACCTGTTTTAAGATGACCTGCTCCAACAGCCACAGTAAGATCAGCAATAGTAGTATCCTCAGTTTCTCCTGAGCGGTGCGAAACAAAGCAATTGTAATTATTTGCTTTTGCCAGTTCAATGGTTTCAAGTGTTTCTGTTAAAGAACCAATCTGGTTAAGCTTTATCAGAATTGAATTTGCAACTCCCTTATCAATGCTCTCCTGTAAAAGAGATTTATTGGTACATAAAAGATCGTCACCTACCAACTCTATTTTGTTACCAAGAACGTCGGTTAAAACTTTCCAGCCATCCCAATCATTTTCAGCCATACCATCTTCTAACAAAACGATTGGATATTTCGATTCCCAGGTTTTCCAAATATCAACCATCTCTTCAGATGTTAATAAAGAATTATCTGATTTGAAAAACTTATATTTCCCATTCTCCCACATTTCACTTGTAGCCGGATCCAGGCATATAGAAATATCTTCACCGGGACGGTATCCAGCTGCCTCAATTCCCTGAAGGATCACTTCAATAGCTTCTTCATTAGATTTCAGGTTTGGAGCAAAGCCTCCTTCATCACCAACACCGGTACTATACCCTTTTTTAGCAAGTACATTTTTCAGAGCATGGAAAGTTTCTGATCCCATCCTGATAGAGTTAGCAAAATCCGGTGCGTTGTGAGGTGCAATCATAAATTCCTGAAAATCAACATTATTAGTAGCATGTGAACCTCCGTTAATTACATTCATACAAGGAACTGGTAACAAAGATGCATTTACACCCCCCAGATACCTAAATAAGGGAAGATTAAGATT
>JAOZKQ010000378.1 GCA_029935275.1 Bacteroidales bacterium
ATAGATGAAGTCCGTCCCCCACAAGAGAAGAAAGCCTGTTCTTTTGAACGGATCTATTTTTCCAGGGGAAGTGATGCTGATATATATGAAGAAAGAAAAATGCTGGGTCATTTGCTTACCCCTGACATTTTGAAAATTGTTGATCATGATTTGAAGAATACAGTTTTTTCATTCATACCAAATACTGCTGAAACAGCTTTTTATGGTATGGTTAAAGGAATGGAGGATTACCTGAATAGAGTTAAGGTAGAGAAAATACGGAATATGAAAGATCCGGATGATGAAGTTGAACTGGAGAGAATCATAAATTTAAGGCCACGAATAGAAAAGATTGCTGTAAAAGACGTAAAACTCCGGACATTTATTGCAGCAGACCAGGGAAGGGATGATTTGGTAGCTCATGTATATGATATAACCTATGGTACTTTAAAGTCCGGAGTAGATACCCTGGTTATCATTGATGATTCTATTGTTAGGGGTACCACGCTTAAAAAAAGTATAATTAAAATACTGGATCGTCTGGGCCCGGTAAAGATTGTTATTGTATCTTCCTCGCCACAAATAAGATACCCTGATTGTTATGGTATTGATATGGCAAAATTATCAGATTTCATTGCTTTTAAAGCAGCTATTAGCTTATTGAAAAAGACAGGACAGGAAAGTTTAATAAATTCTGTTTATCAGAAATCAAAGAACCAGGAACATCTACCAAAAGAGGAGATTGTAAATTATGTCAAAGAGATTTATATACCTTTTACTCCTACGGAAATTTCAAAGGAAATTGCAGCTTTACTAACTTCATCTTCTATTAATGCTGATGTTGAAATTGTTTACCAATCCATTGAAAATCTTCATGAAGCATGTCCTGATAATTTGGGTGACTGGTATTTTACAGGAGATTATCCTACACCCGGCGGGAATAAAGTAGTTAATTTATCCTTTATTAACTTCATTGAAGGTAAAAACCAGCGGGCTTATTAAGCTGTTTATTATTTGGAAGGGAATATATAGTCTTCCTGGTATGAAGCCAGATGCCTGTTTATCTTTTCAACATACATATCTTTCAAAGTGATCATTATTCCGGTTTCTTCCACATCCCCAAAATGATGATTGATTACGGTGCCAAATGTTTTCATGGTTGGTGACAGGTTCATGTACGCATTGATCAAAGGTGGAATATTTTCACCTAATTTTCTGACTTCCTGGGTTAATATTTTGTAATTTTCTTTACTTGATTTTCCGGTAAAAATAGTTTTCAGTTTTTCAGTATTTATATTTAGCTGTAACGGAGAATAGGGAATTAAAAGGCCTTCATGGTCTTTGAAATGTTTGTTTAGAAAGTACTGAATCATGTTGCGTGCTTCCTTGTTGAAATGCTTGTACATTGTTACTTTGCCAAAAAAGAAACGGATTTTGGGATGGTTTATGACCAATGCACCCAATCCATCCCATAAATTATCAAGGGCAAACATGCTTTTTCGTCCACCTGAAGCCGATTGATAGGTAGGAGTAACGAAAGATCTTCCCAGTTCCATTAAATGTGGCAGATATCGATTAATAAATTTTTCTGAAAATTTAAAAAGCTTTGCTGTTGCCAGTTTTGAATAATCAGAACCCTCGTTTTCCTTCGGGTTACAATAGTAGAAACGGTATCCTCCAATAATTTCTTTTTCATTGGGATTCCAGACAAAAAGTTGTTGATAAGGATCTTCAGCGGTATCAAACGAGTCGAGGTCACAGTCTTTCCCGGTACCTCCTCCTGCATTGCGGAAGGTCCATTCCCTTAGTCTTCCTATCTCTTTTAAAATGAGAGGTGTTTTTTTATGGGTAGTAATATATACAACATTTCCACCATAATTAGTTCCCCTTAAAAAAGATGCTTTTTTAAGCTCCTTCTCAAGTTCTTTTTTTGGAATAGGAGGAATTAAGTCAATCATGTTTTTACTTTTTGTATATCAAAAATACAAAGAAATAATATAATCAGGACAATTTATTGAATATTTCAGATAAAAATAATAATAATCTGAGTTTGATATATAGGGTTTTTACAGTTTTTAGCGAGGCTTTTGTAAGACATTCTTTATGTTGAATTCAGGTTAATGGGAAGGTAATTACTGAAAATCAGGCCTAAAGTAGATTTTTTCAAAAGGCAACTTATAAAAGTTACATGCATCACATTTCATGAACCATTTTATGTAATTTATCTGACCATTCCTGCATGGATAAACCAGAGTCAATAATAGTTTGATAAGTGACAGGCTTGCCAAAAGTAAGAGAAATTTCTTTACCTTCCTGTTTTGTCATCTCATCGGGGAGGTAAATCATTTCAATGTTAAACTTAATTCCACTATGTGCCCTTAGGTTTGCAAGATTATAAAAGAAGCTGGAGTTAGCTCCTTTAAAATGTACAGGAATAATATCCCTTTTATACTTAACAGCTTTCGATACAAAATTCTTTTTCCAGTCCAGGTCCTGTATTTTCCCTTTTTGTTTTCTGGAACATAAACCTGCCGGGAAATATAAAATCTGTGAATCAGAGGCATAGGCTTCTTCAAGTAGCCTGGCAGCATCCCTTCCCTGTTTCCCATGCTTATTTAAAGGCAAAAAAATCTTTCTCAGGTTTGGAACATTTAATAATAGATCATTCACAGGGAATTTTAAGTCCGGATATATTTTACCCACTTCCAGGGCAAATATAATACCATCTAATCCTCCCAGTGGGTGATTTCCTGCAAATATAAACCGGCCTTCCAAGGGTACATTATTAATGCCGGCTACGGAATATTTAGTTTTTAATACTTTCAGGGAATATTCAATGAATTCATAAGGATCAAGCCCTTCTCCATTCACCAGTATCCCATTTAACAGATCCTGATGCAAAATCTTTTTCAGGTAAGAAATAACAAAACCGGGTAGGTAGCGGTACAGTTTTGGGCTTTTCTCTTTGATCACTAAATTGAGATCAACAGTTTTTACGCTCATTTGACTAATTCTTTATGAAATTATTTTCAAAATTAGTAAAAGTTTGAGAATCAAATAATCAAATACAATCTAATGATAAAATTAGCCTGGTATGAAATAAATTCTGCCAATTTGAGTTAAAAGTTATTAACAAAGTGGGAAAAAATGGGAAGAAGTGGGTTTAA
>JAOZKQ010000057.1 GCA_029935275.1 Bacteroidales bacterium
GTTTTTATATTCCAAAAACATAACTCTTTGACTCTTTAACCCTTCGACATTAATTCATTGTAATCAAAGTATCGGGCTTGCCATAATCATCTCCGGGTGTTCCCCAAAGGAATACAGCAATATATTTTCCTATCTTTTCTTATATTGGTCATCATAATACTTCTCATAATCACCTGAAATCACATTTTGTAACCACTCATTATTATTAAGATACCAGTCCACCGTTTTAGCCATTCCTGTTTCAAAATCCAGTGTAGGCTTCCAACCCAGCTCCTGTGAAATTTTCGTAGAATCTATTGCATATCTTAAATCATGGCCGGCCCGGTCTTTTACAAATGTAATTAACTTATGTGATGTTCCAGATTTGCGATTCAATCTAATATCCATGATTTCGCATAACTTAATGATCAGGTCAATATTTTTCCATTCATTGTTGCCACCTATATTATAAGTTTGCCCTTTTTGCCCTGCATGATATACCTGATCAATGGCCAGGGCGTGGTCTTCCACATATAGCCAGTCTCTGATATTTTCACCTTTTCCATAAACCGGAATGGGGCTCATGTTTAGAATATTATTTATTACCAGAGGAATAAGCTTCTCAGGAAATTGGTTTGATCCGTAATTATTAGAGCAATTTGAAATAACTACCGGAAGTTTGTAAGTGTGATAAAAGGCTCTGACAAGATGATCGGAGCTTGCTTTTGATGCAGAATAGGGGCTTCGTGGACTGTATGGTGTTTCTTCAGTAAACAGGCCTGTATCTCCAAGTGATCCATAAACTTCATCGGTTGAGATATGATAAAAACAATCCAGTAGCTTGCCCTTATTAATTTGCTCCTGGGCAGCAAAAAGCAGGTTCCCTGTCCCTACAACATTTGTATGGATAAATTCCATTGGATTTGTTATAGACCGGTCAACATGCGATTCCGCAGCCAGATGAATAACCCCGTTAAAATGGTATTTTTCAAATAGGTCCTTTAAGAATTGCTGATTAACAATATCTCCTTTTATAAAGATGTAATTTGGAGCATCTTCAATGTCTTTAAGGTTCTCAAGATTCCCTGCATAAGTAAGTTTATCAAGGTTATAGACTTGATAATGAGGATAGTTTTTTACAAACCTTCGTGTCACATGAGAACCAATAAATCCGGCTCCCCCGGTTATTAATATTTTTTTTACAGCTTTCATAAAAATAGAAATTTAATTCTGAGGATTCAGACTTCGATAATGTTTTTCCCATTCCCATGCCGTTTTTACAGCTTCATCCAGCGTGCTTAAGGTTCTCCAGCCAAGTTCATCATTTGCCAGGCTGGTATCTGCCCAAATTTGCTCAATATCTCCGGCCCTGCGATCTACCACTTCATAGTTTAGTTTTTTACCTGAAACTTTTTCAAATGATTGTATCATTTCAAAAACGGAAACGCCATTACCTGTTCCCAGGTTGAAAACTTCAAATTCAGCTTTATTTTTGCCTGCCAGTAAACGTTCAATAGCAACAACATGTGCCTTAGCCAGGTCAACAACATGAAGATAATCACGAATAGCTGATCCATCGGGTGTATTATAATCACTGCCAAAAACACGTAATTTCTCCCGGATGCCAATTCCTGTTTGAGTAACAAAAGGAACAAGGTTGTCCGGTATTCCTAGTGGTAGTTCCCCTATCAGAGTTGAAGGATGAGCCCCGATAGGATTAAAATACCTGAGCGAAATTGCTTTATTAAAGTCAGATGTAAAAATCGTATCCCTGATGATCTCTTCTGAAACTTGTTTTGTATTACCATATGGAGAGGAAGCCGGTAATATCGGTGTGTTTTCGGTAACGGGAAGTGTTTTTGCCTGTCCATAAACCGTGCAGGAAGATGAAAACACCAGGTTTGGAACATGATATCTTTCCATACTTTCCAGAATATTCATTAAGGAAACCAGGTTATTCCGGTAATATTTTAATGGATTTTCAACGGATTCCCCAACAGCTTTTGAAGCTGCAAAATGAATAACAGCAGAAATATCAATGTTCTCTTTAAAAAATGCATCAACTTTTTCTCTGTCACAAAGGTCAAATTTTTCAAAAGCTGGCCTGGCACCTGTAATAGCCTGAATACCATCCAGTGATTCAATTCTTGAATTGGAGAGATTATCAATAATAACAACTTCATAGTTTTTCTCAAGGAGTTCCACAACAGTATGTGAGCCAATATAACCTGCACCTCCTGTAACTAATATTTTTGAATTCATAAGATGGGATTGATTTAAACCTCAAATTTACAAATAATACCGTTTCAAATACTTAATAGTTAAGAAAAGTACTAAGTAGAGTTTGTCTATAAAGTCCAACTTCTGCGTTGTTACTCAAAATCTAAATCCTCATCCCGATTTTCGGGACTGCGGGTTAAATTTATCGCACGCCTTGAATTTGAACTTTCTAGTTCAAACTCCCGACATTATGGACACACACTAAGTAGTGCCTGCAAGAAAACACCTCTTTTTTAAGTCTTTGATAAGAAGGCGTCAAAGACAAGGCTTTCGAAGTCTTGAGAACCAAGGAGTTTACTTTCGTAAATGACTGTTTTCAAGACGAGGGTAACGCAGTATTTGACGTTTTCTTGCAAAGACTAAGTATTTGAAACGGTATCAAGAAACTAATTCCTAAAAAATGCGGATAAATTATAAACTCCAGTAATTCAAATTTTTGATTTTCCCCCTGTAAATGCCTTTTATGTCAACTAAAACACCTTTATCATTAAGAATGGATTTGAAATATGTCTCATCCAGTCCCAGGTATTCATTATGGTTCACTGCTACTACAACGGCATGGTAATTCCTGCCATTTTTTTCTCTCAATTCAAAACCATACTCATTTTTAACTTCTTTTGAATCTGCATGGGGGTCTATAACATCAACTTTTAACCCAAATGATTGGAGCTCGTTAACGATATCTACAACCTTTGAGTTCCGGATATCACTTACATTCTCTTTGAATGTAGTTCCCATAACAAGTACCTGGGGGTCTTTCATGTTAATATCAGAAGCAATTAATTTTTTCACTACCTGTTTAGCTACATAGCCACCCATGGAGTCATTAATAAACCGACCTGAATTGATCATCTGGGCATGATAACCAAGCTCTCTTGCTTTATAAGTAAGATAATAAGGGTCAACACCAATGCAATGTCCTCCAACAAGGCCTGGGAAAAATTTAAGAAAATTCCACTTAGTTCCTGCAGCCTCAAGGACCTCATATGTATTGATGCCCATACGACTAAAAATAATGGATAGTTCGTTCATAAACCCAATATTAATATCGCGTTGGGTATTTTCGATTATTTTAGCCGCTTCAGCAACTTTTATTGAGCTTGCTCTGTGAATACCAGCCGTAATGATCAGTTCATAGGTTTTGGCAATTTCTTCCAAAGATTCATCATCACTTCCTGAAACAACCTTGACAATTTTGGTAAGGGTATGCTCATGATCTCCAGGATTAATTCTTTCTGGTGAAAAACCGACTTTAAAATCTTCCTGAAACTTTAAACCGGATACTTCTTCAAGCAAAGGAATACATTCCTCTTCAGTACAGCCTGGATACACAGTTGACTCATAAACTACATAATCTCCTTTTTTAAGAACCTTCCCTACTGTTTTGGTAGCAGCAAGTAATGGTGTAAGGTCAGGCAGGTTATGGTCATCAATGGGTGTAGGAACTGCCACAATGTGAAAGGAGGCGTCTTTCAGGTCATCTGGATTAGAGGTGAGAAGAATATCTGTATTGTCAAATGCTTCCGGAGGAAGTTCATTACTGGGGTCAATCTTTTTCTTCATTAACTCAACCCTTTCCGGCTTAATATCAAAACCTATTACGGGAACTTTTTTTGCAAATTCCAGGGCAATAGGAAGCCCTACATATCCCAATCCGATAAGTGAAATAGATTTCTTTTTGTCTTTAATTTCCTGATACATAATATATTTTTTTTAATCAATAAGTTTACATAAGGGATGATAATCTCCTTTCAGCCCAACAGGCCTTGAGTTTCTTATGTTATAAACAGTTTCAATCGGACTTCGAACCTGATCTATGCCAAAGCCATTTCCGGCTAAAATATTTTCATAGCTTCTGGTATGAAGGTCAGTAAACCCATCACTGAATTCAAATTCCTCACCATCCAGTTTTAACGATCTGTAAGTCCGGTATCCTTTTTGTGTAATTTCTTTTGGAATATCATTATAGTCCACACTTAACAACCACCTGACCCGGGCATTTTTTAAGCGCAGGTAACCGGCTACTTTATTATCTTTTGAAATGTGAACTATATTTTCAGTAATATCACCAAATATCCAGGATAACATATCAAAAAAGTGAACCCCAATATTGGTGGCAACTCCACCAGATTTGGAATGGTCTCCTTTCCAGGAGAAAAAATACCAGTTACCCCGGCTGGTTATATAAGTCAGGTCAATATCGTATATCTTATCTTTTGGTCCATCTTCTATTCTCTTTTTAAGTTCAATAACTGAAGGGTGTAACCGAAGCTGAAGAATATTAAAAACTTTTTTACCTGTTTCCTGTTCGAATTCCTGAAGAGCATCTACATTCCAGGGATTAAGTACCATAGGCTTTTCACAAATGGCATCGGCCTGGTGCCGTAAAGCAAAACGGATATGTGAATCATGTAAATAGTTAGGAGAGCAAATACTAACATAATCAGTATGTTGATTCTCCCTTTTTAGCTTGTCCAGATGTCTGTCAAAGCGTTCAAACTCGACAAAAAAGTCAGCTTTAGGAAAATACTGATCAATGATTCCTACGCTGTCAAAAACATCAAGTGCAGCATTCATATTGTTTCCCGTTTCTTTGATAGCTTTAAGATGCTTTACGGCAATATAGCCGGCTACACCAATTAGGGCAAAATTTTTTGGGGAAGGGTTCATTTTTTTATTTTCAAATGATAATTAAAAGTAATATAAAGTTTAGGATAATATTAGTATTTTTTGACGAACAAGCATTATTTATTGATGATTGAAACATTTCCTTCCTTCAATAAATATTTTTCTTTACTCTCAGGACAAATAGCAATATTGTTTTCATCAAAATGAAGCCGGTGGCCAAACTTGCTCATAAAACCAACATGACGGCTCGGATTCCCTACAACCAGGGAGAAAGGCTTTACATCTTTTGTAACAACGGCACCGGCACCAATAAAGGAATATTCTCCAAGGTTAATCCCACAAATAATAGTTGCATTTGCACCTATAGATGCGCCTTTTGACACCAGTGTTCTTAAATACTCATTTTTGCGGATAACGGCACTACGCGGGTTGATCACATTGGTAAAAACCATGGATGGTCCCAGAAACACATCATCTTCGCATATAACACCAGTGTATATACTTACATTATTTTGCACTTTTACATTTTCCCCTAGAACCACATCCGGGGAAACAACCACATTTTGCCCAATATTGCAATTATTACCTATTTGGCAATTGGTCATAATATGGGTAAAATGCCAGATTCGACAACCATTACCAATTTGGCAACCTTCATCAATAACGGCAGATTCATGTGCAAAATAGTTTTTTTTCATAATTTATAAAATATTCAGTATTTCAGTAAGTGTAGAGCTTATATGATGAATCTGCTTACTTGTTAGTTCTGTATGAATGGGAAGTGAAATAACGGATTCACTAAGTTCATTGCTTACTTTAAAATTTGTTTCGTTATAATCTGCATTGGCATAAGCCTTTTGCCTGTGTATAGGTATCGGATAATAAATCATGGCAGGAACATTCCGTTCCATCATTTTCTTTTGCAGCAGGTTTCTGTCAATATCTTTGGTTCTCAGTGTATATTGATGATAAATATGATTTGACCAGGAGACTTTTTGTGGAACGATAAGATTCTTATGATCTCCCAGAATTTTATCATATTGTCCGGCAGCTACCTGACGTGAGCTATTATATTCATCCAGGTATTTCAGTTTTACATTTAATATGGCAGCCTGAATAGTGTCAAGGCGTGAGTTTACACCAATGTAGTCATGATAATAACGGGTTTTCATCCCATGGTTAACTATGTATTTTAATTTCTCAGCCAGCTCATCATTATTTGTAAAAATGGCACCAGCATCACCATAAGCACCCAGGTTTTTTGATGGGAAAAATGAAGTGCATCCAATATCACCAATAGTACCGGCCTTTTTCTTTTCTCCAGAGTCAAAAAAGTATGATGCTCCGGTAGCCTGAGCTGTATCTTCAATAACGCTTATGCCATATTTATTAGCAATTCTTAGAATTTCTTCCATGTTTGCACATTGACCAAACAAATGAACCGGAATAATAGCTTTTGTATTTTCATTTATGGCTTGTTCAAGAGCTTCTGTGTCAATGGTGAAATTATTTGGATCAACATCTACAAGTCTTGGTTTCAGACCAAGAAGGGCAATTGTTTCCACAGTTGCAACAAAAGTGAAATCTGGTGTAATAACTTCATCACCTGGCTTTAGGCCCAGTGACATTAGGGCTACCTGAAGCGCATCTGTACCATTCCCACAGGGAATTACATGTTTGACCCCCAGATATTCCTCTAAATTACTGGCAAAATCATTGACCTCAGGTCCATTAATAAATGCTGCTGATTCCAATACTTTGTGGATGGCCTGCTCAATCTCGGGTTTTATTTTATCATACTGACCCTTAAGGTCAACCATACTGATTTTTTCCATACTTGATAGCTGTGAAAATAAGTGTACGAAAATAGTGAATTTTGTTGCATTTTTAGTATAAAAATATTTCGATTATTCTTTCATGAAAAACTTTCCCAATTTAGGACTATGGAATTTTAAAGAAGATCTTAAAAAAAATATAAATTGAACTTGTAACAATATGACTTAGAATTGCGTAACTAAAAATAGGATTTCTATTGTCAAAATATTTGATAAAAAATAATTTTTTTCAATTTCAATTTTATATTTTTGTATGAAACAAAAAAAGTTCAAGTTGGATATCTCCGATAATATAAAAAATTTATTATATCAGCATGATTGTGTTATCCTTCCTGGTTTTGGCGGATTTGTTGCCAACTATAAGCCAGCGGAGGTTGACTATAACCGAAATATTTTTGCTCCTCCTTCCAAAGATATAAGTTTTAACAGCCAGTTAACCCATAATGATGGATTACTGATCAGTGATGTGTCTTATTCCACCGGCTTAGCCTACATTGATGCAAAACGTAATGTTGAAAATTACATTAAAGAATTAAAATCGAGATTAGAAAATGGAAGGAAAGTTGTTATTGACGAACTTGGTACTTTTCTTTATAATAAAGAAAAAAATCTCCAGTTTGAACCTGATAAGCTGAAAAATTACCTGATTGACTCGATTGGTTTATCTACTTTTGAATTTTCTTTGTTAGAAGAGTATGATGTTAGAAAAAGAATTCAGCCGAAATTCAGAGCTTCTCAGAAAAATGTAAATCGAAGGAAGATAATAAAAAGGACCTTAATTGCAGTACCTGTTTTGGTAGCACTGGTATTGGTTCCTTTGAAAACAAATTTGCTTAAAACCAATACACTTTCTTTCAATCCATTTAACCAAAATACAGAGATTACTCATAAACCGGCATCTCATCTGGTTCAGGAAGAAGCAAGCTTTGTACAACCGGTGTCAGAAGCAAGTCCGGAAGAAACTGAGAGCCTGAATGAAAAGGAAGTTCTTGTTCCCGGAGATAAGCCCGAAGAAGTAAGCAGTGAAATTGTTACGGAAACTTCAAGTTCAGTTGAACCTGTTATTGTACAGGATAAAAGATATGATATAGTGGCTGGGAGTTTTAAAAATAAAGATAATGCCAACAGGTTATCAAATTCCCTTTTGAAGGAGGGTTATAATGCAGAATTGCTGGAAGCCCCAAATGGTTTTTATCGTGTGCTTATTGAAGGGTCTCCTGTTTTTGTTGTGGCACGCAAAGAAATGTATAAATTCAAATACAGTCACCCCGGTGAAAATTACTGGCTCCTGAAACGTTAATTTTCAGATCATCATTATAATTTAATTTACATTTTTATACTTTTAGGAATATTCTTATTCCCGTATGAATATGCTTTGGCATTTTATAGAGATAGAGAGTAAAGGAATTATTTGGATAGATGAAATTTACCTGAGAAATTTTAAGAAATGAAAATTGCACTGGTACAACAGACTGCTACACAAAACAGAGAAGCAAATCGTCAAAAAGGAATGGAGGCAGTAAAGAAAGCTGCAGGAAACGGAGCTAAAATTATCTGTTTTTCAGAGCTGGCATTTGATCCTTTTTATCCACAGGTACCGGCCACTCAAAAAGAACTGGAAATGGCTGAGCCTGTTCCCGGTCCTACTACCAATCTTTTTTCCAGGCTGGCCAAAGAATTGAATGTGGTTATAATCCTCAACCTGTTTGAAAGGGCAGGCAATCATACCTATGATACTTCCCCGGTGATAGATGCTGACGGGACTCTGTTAGGTACTACGCGGATGGTTCATATTACAGATTATCCATGTTTTCATGAGCAGGCTTATTATCATCCCGGAGACCACGGGGCTCCTGTTTATGAAACAAAATATGGTAAAATTGGTGTGGCTATTTGCTACGACAGGCATTACCCTGAATATATGCGGGCACTGGGTTTGAAAGGAGCTGAGATTGTCTTTGTTCCCCAGGCTGGTGCTGTGGATGAATGGCCGGAAGGATTGTACGAAGCTGAATTACAGATCCCTGCCTTCCAGAATGGCTATTTTACTGCCCTCTGTAACCGGGTTGGACAAGAATCTATTCTGACATTCTCCGGGGAGTCTTTTGTATGCAACCCTGCCGGAAAAGTAATTGCTCAGGCAGCCAAATTAAAAGAAGAAATTCTTTATGCAGATGTTGATCTTGAACAGTGCGGGAATTCTCATGCAAAACGTCTGTTTTTTCGAGACCGGCGTCCTGAATTGTATGCGACCTGGTTTGGGGAAAAGGAGTAAAAGTTTCAGATTTCCGTCTCAGGTCTTCTAATTTTTTAGCCAATAATAAAAAGCCATAAATAAAAGAATCCTTTATTTTATCTCTGAGCCATTTTGAGCTGTTTCGTCCGGTGCTACAAAAATTAGTTCTCCATTGGAATTTTCTGCCATAAGTATCATCCCCTGCGATTCAATACCTCTTAATTTCCGTGGTTCCAGGTTAACCAGAATAGAAACTTTTTTGCCTATAATATCGGATGCTTTAAAATATTCAGCAATGCCCGAAACAACAGTCCTTTTATCTATTCCCGTATCGACAAGTAACTTAATAAGCTTTTTTGTCTTGGGTACTTTCTCGGCTTCCAGAATCGTTCCGGTACGGATATCCATCCTTGTAAAGTCTTCAAACGTAATATTTTCTTTAGCTGGAATTGCAGCCTTACTTTGTTCATTTGCTTCTTTAGTATCCAGCAATTTTTGAACCTGATATTCAATCTCTTCGTCTTTTATTTTTTGAAATAAGTGAGTTGCTTTGCCAATTTTATGACCGGGTTCCAATAAATTGTCACTTCCTATCAACTCCCAGTCTGAGCTACTAAAATGTACAAATCCAGAAAGTTTTTTTGCGGTAAATGGAAGAAAAGGCTCAAGAATTATCGAAAGATTAGCTGTTATCTGCAAGGAAATATTTAAAATGGTTTTAACCCTTTCGATATCTGTTTTATATAATTTCCATGGTTCTGTATCAGCCAGGTATTTGTTTCCAAGCCTGGCAAGTGTCATGGCTTCTTTCAAGGCTTCCCTGAAACGATAGTTTTCCAGACTGTATTCAACTTTGTTTTTGATTTTTGGAATTTCTGCAAGGGTTTCCATGTCATAATCATTTATAACACTCCTTTCCGGCACAAGCCCATCAAAATAGTTGTTAGTGAGAACAATGGCCCGGTTTACAAAATTTCCCAAAATAGCTACCAGCTCATTATTATTCCTGGTCTGAAAATCTTTCCAGGTGAAATCGTTATCTTTTGTTTCCGGGGCATTGGCGCAAAGTACGTAGCGTAAAACATCTTCCTTGCCCTTAAAATCATCCAGGTATTCATGTAACCATACAGCCCAGTTTCTGGAGGTAGAGATCTTATCCCCTTCCAGGTTCAGAAATTCATTGGCAGGAACATTTTCCGGAAGGATATAACTGCCTTCCGCTTTTAACATGGCCGGGAAAATAATACAATGAAATACAATGT
>JAOZKQ010000379.1 GCA_029935275.1 Bacteroidales bacterium
TTTTTTGTTTACCTTATAGTGTGATATAAACAAATAAATGCATAAACAATGATCACTTAGAAAAGTTGTGGGTTAAATTAAAATAGAATGAGAAATAAAAACGATTACACCCAAGAACTTATCAAGTCTTCCATAGGGATCGATCCCATTACCTGGCATAATTCGATAGTCTGGCTGAAAGCCAGAGATAACTAAGCACAGGGCATCGCCCTGTGGAAACATCAGATTAATTTTATTTCGCCCTGATAAGGGCAGAATAATCAGCTTAAAAGATTTAGTTAATGCCACAACAATTAGTCTGGAAACACATTTACATATATCCAAATATGTAAGGATTGGTGACATGGGAATGAATATTTAATGGTCAATATCTCAAAACAGAATAACTACAGTAAGGATTTGACCACAAGCTAGCTAAAATCAAAAATTCATTTAACAGGAGCCTAAGTGGTTAGAAATAAGTTGGTAATACTACTTATATTCTGCCCTTTACAGGGCGGAATTGTCGTATTTGCTTCTGCCATAGGGCGCTGCCCTATGCTATGATATTGAAGCCTTTCAGGCTAAAATATGCAAAACTTTATGTGCATATTTTAATAATGGTACAACAATTCAGGTTTTTCTCCCCAAGATTTTCAATTGATCCAAGGTAAGGCAGGTATGATTACATATCACCTGGGAAATACTATGTTTTTTTTAACATGGAAGTTCACGATTGGGGTTGGCCTCTAGTGACACTTTTAAAAAATTAGATTTTCTAAGAAACACCAATTAAGAAGGTTCTAATCTCAAAGTATAAAAAAAGGAGGTTGCCAATTGGCAACCTCCTTTTTTGTTATCGCTATTTCTTATTTAGTATCTGTCCATAAAGTAAAGTGTTTGAAATAGAAAGTTCGAGTTTGAGGCTTGCGAAGACTAAAAATTGGGAGTTTACTTTTGTAAATGATCAATTTTTTGGCAAGCGTAACAGCCTGTCCCGACCGTTCGGGGAAGAAATCGGACTTTCTAGACAAACTCTATTTACAGGCAAACGCATCTTCGTAATTTATAACAAGCTTAGGATAGAAGCATGCAATTAAGCCAAGGCAGTCGCGGTCGGTTGGATTGGACCTTGTCAATACCTTCTGGTGATAATACGCATTCAGGTTGAGTTCTTCATTAGAAACTTTTACACCAGCTTCCTGATATTTTTTATCAAGCTGGCCAACACCAAAATGAGATGGCTCACATGTGTATTGCAAAGACAGGTCATCACCAATAACTATGTAGTTTTTCAACTTACCTTTTTTGTCCTTGTCAACAGCAACTTTAATGGACTTGGTTGAATTCTCATAGGAGATGATAAAGGTTTCTAATTCTTCTCCACTTACCACAACAAAATCATTTGACTTTTCTATTGTGTACTTTCCCAGAGCACTGTGGGTTTCCCCTTCACGGATTACGTTTTCTGCTATTGCTGCAAAACTGAAGACAATAACTAACACTGTTAAACTGATCATTTTTTTCATGGCTGCTAATTTTAAATTAATAATATAAGTGATATTTGTAATTATTTAAGTATTCTTCTGCTTAAAGTAGATCATATATTGTGCCAAACTTGGTAACGATTAGGTAATTAGGGGATTATAGATTGTAGTTGTTATTAATATGATTGTAGTTTCGTGCGAAAATGATACACTTTTGTTCGATATAGTACGATAGTAAGCCTGAAATATTAGAAATCAATACTACAACTTTGGCCTGGTTCCATCATTTTTGTTTTTGTACCATGCTGAAGCCAGGGTGTAATATAATAACCACAACACCTTTTTATATCAATACAAATATTTATTAATTGTAATTATTAGACGTATTTATCCAGAGATTTTAGACGAACTGATCTGGATAAAAATAATTATTGTTACTTTTATTCAATTTTCAAAGGGACATTTAACCCTTTCTATATTTTTTGGTTAAACCAGCCTGGTTAAAACCGGTAGCTATTTTATTTTTTAAAGATGGAGATAGATCAGATTTTTAAAAATAATAAAAGATGGATTTCAGGGCAGTTGGAATTGGACGAAAACTACTTTGAAAATTTGTCGAAAAAACAAGATCCGGAATTTTTATATATAGGCTGTTCTGACAGCAGGGTGCCTGCTGAATCATTAATGGGAGTTTCAGCCGGGGAGGTTTTTGTTCATAGAAATATTGCCAATCAGGTTCCAAATACCGACTTAAATGTGATGTCGGTGATTAATTATGCAGTGGAACATCTGAAAGTAAATCATATTATAGTTTGTGGACATTATTATTGCGGTGGAGTAAAAGCAGCTATGCAAGCTTCCGATTTAGGTATTCTCAATCCCTGGCTTAGAAATATCCGGGATGTATATCGCATGCATAACCTGGAGCTTGATAAAATATCCGCTGAAGAAGAAAAATACAAACGTTTGGTGGAGTTGAATGTGCAGGAACAATGTGTGAACGTGCTAAAAGTTGAAGTGGTGCAGAGAGCCTGTATTAATAGGGGCCTTCAGGTACATGCCTGGGTTTTTGATATTCATACGGGGAGCTTGATTGATTTGAAAATTGATTTTAAGAAAATATTAGAAGAAATTATGGAAATATACAGCTTGAAATAAAATTTTGTAAAATGGAATCGATAAAAGAATTATTTAGAATTGGCCGGGGTCCTTCAAGTAGTCATACAATGGGACCCGACAGAGCTGCTCAAATATATAGAAGTAAACATCCGAATGCTAAATCATTTAAAGTTACTTTATTTGGTAGTTTGGCTTTAACCGGGAAAGGACACCTTACTGATGTTGCTGTAACTAATGAATTAAAACCGGCAAAGGTCGATATAGTTTGGAAAAAGGATGAATTTAAAGAATTTCATCCCAATGCATTGGAATTTGAAGTCACTGAGAAAAATGCTGATCCTGACAAATGGTTGGTTTATAGTGTTGGTGGTGGAAAAATTGTAGATGACAAAAACAAATACAATAAGACGAAGCTCATTTACAAACAGAACAACATGCAGGATGTTTTGAATTATTACAAAGAAACAGGAAAAACATTTTGGGAACTTGTTTTTGAAACTGAAGGAGACGAAATAAAGGAACATCTATTCAAAGTTTGGGAAGTAATGAA
>JAOZKQ010000380.1 GCA_029935275.1 Bacteroidales bacterium
TCCCAACTGAAATAATCCGGAAATTTAAAGGGCGAATTGTAAATATTCATCCTGCACTACTTCCACAGTATGGAGGTAAGGGGATGTATGGAATGCATGTACATAAGGCGGTAATTGATAACAAAGAGCAGGAATCAGGGATTTCCATTCATTATGTAAATGAAAAATATGATGAAGGGGATATTATTTTTCAGGCAAAATGTAAAGTGGAACCGGAAGATACTCCTGAAAGCCTGGCAAAAAGGATTCATGTGCTTGAACATCGTTATTTTCCGGAAGTAATCAGCAAACTATTGGATAAAATACAGGAAAAGGGTTAAAGCTTATAGGAACAAATAGAACAGAATGTCAATTGTCAACTGTTTCTTATTCCTTGATCCCCGATCTGGCTTCCGACTTCGGACTCCCGTCTTCTGTCTTAGTCAATGTCATCCAGCAAACTCATCATAATATGGCTGATTTTACTGTATTCCGGTATATTTTCTTCACTAACTGGTTTTACAGGTGGAGCTTTCATTTTTAAAGGATCAATCGTTTGCCCGTTTTTGTAAACACGGAAATCAAGATGGGGGCCGGTTGCAAGACCTGATTTTCCTACGTAACCCACAATATCTCCCTGCTTTACATATTTGCCGGGAGTCATGCCTTTACCATACCTTGAGAGATGCATATAGACAGTGGTATAAACACTGTTATGTTTTACTTTAACCATCCGTCCACCACCACCTGCCCACTTAACAGCGATTACTTTTCCATCACCTATAGTATGTACCGGAGTTCCTGTGGGTGCAGCATAATCTACTCCATGATGTGGGCGCCGTATTTTAAGGACAGGATGAAACCGGCTGTTGGAATACCTTGAACTTATCCTGGAATAGCGCAAAGGAGCCTTTAAGAAGGCTTTTCTAAGGCTTTCACCATCCTGGTCGTAATAATCTTCCCTTCCATCCTGAATATATGGTATGGCATAAAAATCCTCCCCGGCATGATGAAAATAGGCTGCAAGTATCCTATTGATACCAATAGATGAGCTATCTACAAATTGCTCATCGTAAATAATTTTATAAGTATCACCCTTTTGAATACCAAAGAAATCAATGGTCCAGGCAAAAATATCTGAAAGCTCAATGGCTAAGAACGGATTGTATTTCTTTTCGACCATCGAAAGCCATAAGGAAGATTCAATGCTACCTGAGGCTGTTTTCAAATCAGAATGAACCTCTCTCTTATTATGAATTACATTGGGGGCATCACCAAAATCAAATAAAAAATAATCAATCGTATTATCAATATATACAAAATATCTGACTGCTTTTAAACTGTCTTTTTCACTGAAAACAATGTATTTGTTTCCCATTTTTACCTTTCTGAAATCGAAAGTATCACCCGAGTTATCAATGATGGTCTGAATCTTTTGATAGGGGACATTAAGTTTTGATAAAATAACCGCCAGCGTTTGGTTTCGTCTTACTTTCCCTTCTGAAATATCAAAAGAATCGAGTGCTATCCCATAACGTTCTTTGATTGGGGCAAAGGCAATTGTGTCCTGCTGAAATGTTTCATCAACAAACTGGGAGGTTTTTTCTTTACAGGCAAAGAAAACAGGTGAGCTTAAAATAAGTATTAGAAAGAAATATAGGGTGTACTTATTTTGTTGGATTGTTTTTTTCATTAACGGATTACTATATTTACAATTTTTCCCGGAACAACAATGGTTTTAACAATACTTTTGCCTTCAAGCCATTTTTGGGCTTTTTCATTTTTCAAAACTTCTTCTTCAATTCTCTTTTTATCAAGGTTTGCCGGAAGCGCCAGTTTAAAACGCATTTTCCCGTTGAAGGATACAGGATATTCAACGTTGTCTTCTTTAAGATATTGTTCATCAACTGCTGGGAATGTAATTTTACTAATTCCTCCTTTAAATCCCAGTTTTTCCCATAGTTCTTCACAAATATGAGGGGCAAAAGGAGCCATGGCAATAAGCAGTTTTTCCAGTATTTCCTTATTGTTCGATTTTATTTCAGAAAGCTCATTTACGCAGATCATAAAATTGCTGACGGCTGTATTAAAAGAAAAGCGTTCAATATCATTTTCTATTTTGGCAATGGTTTTATTAATAATGGTTTGCTCTTTTTCTGAAGGAGTGGTCTCCGTAACAGAAAAATTTTCTCCGTCATGATAAAACATGCGCCAGAATTTTCTAAAAAATCTGGATACCCCTTCAATTCCATTTGTGTCCCAGGGTTTTGACTGTTCCACCGGGCCAAGGAACATTTCATACATGCGCAGGGTATCAGCTCCGTATTTCTCTATCAGCTCATCAGGATTCTGTACATTATGCTTTGACTTGGACATTTTTTCTATTTCCCAGCCGCAGATATATTTCCCGTCTTCAAGGATGAATTCAGCATTTTCATAATCAGGTCGCCAGTTTTTGAACGCATCAGTATTCAGAACATCATTATGTACAAAAGAAATGTCAACATGCAGGGGAGTTGAAAAGAGTTTTCTGTCTTTAATATTTTTGGAAACAAACAATGTTTTCAACTCCCTGATTTTATGTTTGTCAAAAATTACCTGTTTTTGTGAATCTTCAATTGCTTTTCTTGTCTCTTCAAAAATCTCATCATTAGTTTCAATTATGTCGGCAATTGGAAGCAGGAGAAGTTTTTTATTGGTAGTTCGAATGTACTTTTTGTAGTAAGATTCCAATTTCTCCAGTTTAGCCTGACTTTTTATTTCAATGATCAGGTTTGCTTCTTCATTGTAAAAGTCAAACTTCCGGTTCCCATCCCTGTAGTTTCGTATGAATTTTTTTTCATGGCCCATCTTTTTGATGTACTCCCATAGCTGATATTCAGCGTATTTTTCAAGATTTACCCGGTAAACAAAGCTTGAACGGCCCTGGATTTTCCCCTGGTTAATTAATTTTTTAAATGGTTCATCCTCACAGGCAAGGCCCAGGTCGAATAAGAATTTATTCCAGAACCGGGAATATAACAAATGGCCTGTGGCATGTTCATCACCACCAACATACAGATCCACATCCCGCAAGTAGTCATTGGCTTCTTTTGAGAAATATTCCTGTTCATTATGCGGTTCCATATATCTGAGGTAATATGCACTTGAA
>JAOZKQ010000381.1 GCA_029935275.1 Bacteroidales bacterium
TATTGGAATATCACCGTTTAAAGCTGTGAAAAATCCTCATACCGAACTCAATTTAATAAAAGAATGGGATATACATACTTAGAACCATGCCTGCCAAATAGATAGAAAATATAGTCTTAGTTATCCAGGTTTCCCTAGCAAATGAAAAATAATTAGCAAAAATATAACTGGCAGGAAAAGCCAAACCTATTACCAGAAATGATCTATCCTGAGGTTGGAGAAATAAATATGTAACAGCTAATATTATAAACAACCATCCTAAAATGAAAAAATACCTCTTTGACCTGACCATCTTCATATTAAATTGACTGAACAGAGAAAAAGTTGTATATAAAGCAAAAATGGCAATAAAAACAAAACTGACCATTCTCCCGGGTTCAAGTACAAATGAAAAGCTACCAAAATGAAATACAGCTAGTATCATCTCATTCAAATCATTTACAGATCCTGTTATAAAAAATTGAATTCCATATAATATCCACCATGGAGTTAGAAAACCGGATAAAGATATAAACCAATCGCGCCAGCCGGTATATCGAAAAATCAATAAACCAATCCAAACAACAAAAATCAATACAATAAAAGGCAAATAGAACAGGCTACCAAGTGTAAATAAGAAACCCGAGTCAAACAATGCCGAAATATTCTTGTTTTCTCTAAAGACATAAAAAAACCGCATAAATCCCAGAGCAATAAAAAACATTCCCAACAAAGCCGGGCTAATTTGCTGAATACCGGAAATCCACCCTGATGATAATATAAAAAAAAGAGCCGGAAGAAAACTGCGCTTTTCAATTAAGTTATTTTGAGTATTAATTACCGGAAGTAAAAATGCCAGTAACAGCCAGACGATTAAACCAAAAATCATTTTAGCCTGAACAGGAAGGGCATAAAGGCCTTTAAATGCATCATCAAAAGGAGAAATAGTAAGACTAGCTTCGTAAATAAAAAACGCTGGTTTAATAAATACAGGTATCCACAAAACCAGACCGGTAAGGACAATTAAAACTATTACATAGGGGTTGATACTTTTATAAAAGCTTAACATAAATTTACATGAACAAATTCAAAAAAGTCAAACACTATAAATCAAAACCAATATCTTTTCTAAAATACAAATCTTTAAAGTTTATTTTTGCCGCATTTTGATAAGATATCTCAAGAGCATCCCTGAAATTATTACCATACGAACTAAGGGCTAATACCCTGCCGCCATTGGTCAAAATATCTTCAGAATCCATTTTTGTTCCGGCATGAAAAACAATGCTGTCCTTCACATCTTCTATACCATCAACTTTATATCCCTTCTTGTAAGCTTCAGGATAGCCGCCGGAAACCAACATAAGTGTTGTTACAGATCTTTCATCAACTTCCAATTGTTTTTCATTCAAAGTGCCATCACTCACCGCCTTAAAAATATCCAGCAGGTCAGACTTTATCCTGGGAATAACAACTTCGGCCTCAGGGTCTCCCATACGTACATTGTACTCAATTACGTAAGGATCTCCGGCAACATTCATTAAACCAATAAAGATAAACCCTTTATAATTAATACCTTCTTCCTTCAAGCCCCTCATAGTAGGTTTAATTATGTTGTTTTCGACCTTATCCAGGAATTCGGTTCCGGCAAAAGGAACAGGTGATACAGCTCCCATCCCTCCAGTGTTCAGGCCGGTATCCCCCTCTCCTATCCTTTTATAATCCTTAGCCTCAGGAAGTATTAGGTAGGAATTCCCATCAGTAAGAATAAAAACTGAAAGTTCAATCCCTTTTAAGAAATCCTCTATTACCACCTTGTTCCCGGCATTTCCAAATTTACCACTAAATATTTCGTCTAACTCATTATAAGCTATATCAAGATCATCTAATATCAACACCCCTTTTCCGGCTGCCAGACCATCTGCCTTAATAACATAAGGTGAATTTATTTCTTTTAAAAACTCCCGGGCATCTTCTGATTTTTCTTTATTAAACGATTTAAAAGCAGCGGTAGGAATACTGTACTTCTCCATAAATTCTTTGGCAAACTCCTTACTACCCTCAAGCATTGCCCCATGCTGATCAGGACCAATTATTCTAATATTCTCCAATTGTGTATCATTCCTGAAAAAATCAACGATGCCTTCTACTAATGGAATTTCAGGACCAACAATAAGCATATCAATAGAATTACTCAAACAAAAACCCTTAACCCTGTTAAAATCAGAAGTATCAATGTCAACATTTTCACCTAAGTTTAGGGTGCCGGCATTCCCGGGCGCAATGTATAATTTTGACAATAGCGGACTTTGAGCAACTTTCCAGCTTAGGGCATGCTCTCTCCCTCCCGAACCTATAATAAGAACATTCATAAAATAAAAATTATCTTAATAATTAATCCTTCAAAATTAAAAAAGAAATCCTTAATATAGCGATGGATGTTAAAAAAAGAGTGTGTGCAAAGATGGCTTGAGTATAAGAAAATGATGAGTTTTTAGTAATCCAAAAAACAAAACCCCTCATTTCTGAGGGGTCTGTATTCATAATAGAAATAAATTATCTAAGAAAATTTCCAAATCTGTAAATCACCATAATCTCATGAGAACCACTACTAACCGAACTTATGTCAGACATACTAATGTCATAAGCATAGGCAATATTAAGAGCCCCTGTCTGATACCCAAGTTGCAGAACAATAGCATTTGAAGTCCTGTAGGACACACCTAAAGAAATCATTTTCATATATGTAGCATAAACATTAATATCAGTCTGGAAAACACTTCCTTCCAGATATTTTAGCAAAACAGAAGGTTCAAGTTCAAAATTCTCTCCCAGATTGAATCTATAGCCCATATTCATAAAGTACTGTCTGATTTGTCGATTATCGGCAATATCATTGGCATCAAATTCGATCCGTCCCTGGAATAACTGATAAACGGCAAGACCGATATAGTAATTCTTTGCATGATAATAAACGCCAAAAGCAGCATCAGGTACTACTTTTTTTTCTGATCCCTGAACAACAGGATCCGTAGGATCTTCAACTATCAGGCTTTGTTTATTCAGGTAATACTGGTATAAGTAACCTGATAAGCCAAAGGATAAATATGAAGAATCAGCAGTATTTAATGCAATATGATAAGCATAAG
>JAOZKQ010000058.1 GCA_029935275.1 Bacteroidales bacterium
TTGTTTCTGAGCTTCGTGTGATTGCCAAAGAATTGAAAATCCGCAGAGTGGAATCACTAAGAAAACAAGATCTGGTTTACAAAATTCTCGATCAACAGGCAATTGTGGCCGCTGAAAAGAAGAATTTAGAGCCAAAAAAATCCTTTTCTGACAAAAAAGTGCATAAAAATCGTCCTCAAAGCAGAAAACCCCGGCCTGAGAAATCTCAAGATAATCAAAGGAAAAAGGGCCAGCAAGAGACGAATAGTGATCGGAAAGATTCTAATATACAGTTAAGGCCGAAAAGTAATCAGCAACAAAAGGAAGATAATCTTCCTCCAGTTCATGAAACAAGGGATAATAAGCCTGCACCTGTTCATGAAAAAAGGGAAGAACCGGTTATTAAGGAAGAAAAAAAGGATTTTAAGCAAAGCAGAGAAGGAGACAGTGGCTCTCAAAGGAAGCACGATGACAAGCGTAGGCCAAGAGGGGATTCTGATTTTGACAGGCAAAGGCGGAGACCAGTTAAGTCGGAAGATACTTATGATTTTGAAGGAATCATTTCCAATTCCGGCGTACTCGAAATTATGCCTGATGGATATGGTTTTTTACGCTCCGCTGATTATAATTACCTGAACTCACCGGATGATATTTATGTTTCACAGTCTCAAATTAAACTTTTTGGTTTAAAAACAGGGGATATGGTAAAGGGAAGCATTCGTCCGCCAAAAGAAGGGGAGAAGTATTTTCCACTAATTAAAGTACTGGAGATCAATGGCAGGAGCCCTGAGTTTATAAGGGATAGAGTGCAGTTTGATTATCTTACCCCACTATTCCCGGATGAGAAATTTAAAGTATATGGAAAAGGTAAAGGAAACCTTTCTGTTCGGATATTAGATTTATTTGCTCCGATAGGTAAGGGGCAAAGGGGCCTGATTGTTGCCCAACCTAAGACCGGTAAAACTATTCTGTTGCAGGAAATAGCCAATGCTATTGCGGAATTTCAACCGGAGGTCTATCTTATTGTTTTACTTATAGATGAAAGGCCTGAAGAGGTTACAGAGATGGCAAGAAATGTAAATGCCGAAGTAATTGCTTCTACTTTTGATGAGCCTGCTGACAGGCATGTGAGGATTGCAAATATTGTACTGGAAAAATCTAAGCGATTGGTTGAATGTGGGCATGATGTGGTTATCTTACTTGATTCTATAACTCGTTTGGCCAGGGCATATAATACAACAGCCCCTGCTTCGGGAAAAGTTTTATCAGGAGGTGTGGATTCAAATGCCCTTCATAAACCAAAACGATTTTTTGGTGCTGCCAGAAATATTGAGGATGGGGGTTCTCTTACCATTATAGCTACTGCCCTTACAGAAACCGGTTCAAAAATGGATGAAGTTATTTTTGAAGAATTTAAAGGAACCGGTAATATGGAACTTCAGCTTGACCGAAAGCTTTCCAATAAACGAATCTATCCATCTGTGGATATTAATCCATCCGGTACCAGACGTGAGGATCTACTGATAGATAAGGAAACACTTAGGAAAATATGGGTGTTAAGAAATTTCCTTTCTGATATGACTTCGGTTGAGGCTATGGAATTTATGAGAGATCGCCTTCTTAAGACAGAAAGTAATGAAGAATTTCTTATTTCAATGAACAGCGAATAATATTTTAGATAAAGTTTTATTTGAACGGCAGGAAGATTAATTTCCTGCCGTTTCTTATTAAAAAATCCTATTATTTTTATACCTTTGATTACTTTTTCAGATCACTTTACTTTTATACCCGAATAAATGATTTGAAAGACAATGATTATTATTTGGATTGAGAATTAATTAATTATTTTTAATATTTTCCACTTCCTTTTTATCTGGAATTATTCTAATTTTGAAAGATTTTATTTGAAAAGGAAACCCCACTCTAAACATATAAAGTTTTTGATATGACAAAGAAAAAGAAATTTATTACATGTGATGGCAATTATGCAGCTTCGCACATAGCCTACATGTTTAGTGAAGTAGCATGTATTTATCCTATTACTCCATCCTCAAATATGGCAGAGAATGTTGATGAATGGGCTGCCTATGGTAGAAAGAACCTGTTTGGGCAGAAAGTAAAGGTTAGTGAAATGCAATCTGAAGCGGGAGCTGCCGGGGCTATGCATGGTTCGCTACAGTCTGGTGCGTTAACTTCTACTTATACGGCATCTCAGGGATTATTATTAATGATTCCGAATATGTATAAAATGGCAGGAGAGTTGCTGCCAGCTGTATTTCATGTAAGCGCCAGATCGGTTGCGGCGCATGCACTTTCTATCTTTGGTGATCACTCTGATGTGTATGCTGTAAGGCAAACTGGCTTTGCTATGCTGGCAACCGGGAGTGTTCAGGAAATTATGGACCTTGCAGGTGTAGCTCACCTCGCTTCACTAAAAACCAGTATTCCATTTTTGCATTTTTTCGATGGGTTCAGGTCTTCCCATGAGATACAAAAAGTAGAGATGCTTGAGACTGAAGATTTTCGTGATCTTCTTGATTGGGGTAAATTAAAGGAATTCAGAGATAAAGCATTAAATCCCGAACATCCTGTTACAAGAGGGACTGCTCAAAATCCTGATATTTTCTTTCAGGCTAAAGAGGCTATAAATAAATTTTATGAGCCTATTGCTGATGTTGTAGAAGAATATATGCAGGAAATCACCAAACTTACTGGCAGGGAATATCATCCCTTCGTGTATTATGGTGCTCCTGATGCTGAGAATATTATTATTGCTATGGGTTCAGTTACCGAAACTATTCGTGAGGTAGTTGATTATAAAAATGCAAATGGAGAAAAAGTTGGTTTGCTTGCCGTTCATCTTTATCGTCCGTTTTCTGCAAAATATTTTTTCAAAGCTATTCCTGAGTCTGTTAAAAAAATAGTGGTACTTGACCGGAGCAAAGAGCCCGGTGGAAACGGAGAACCCCTGTATCTTGATGTCAGAGATTTGTTTTTTGAGAAGGAAAGCCGTCCGCTGATTATAGGTGGTCGTTATGGGCTTAGTTCAAAGGATACTACTCCTTCACAAATTGTTAGTGTATTTGAAAACCTTAAACAGGAAAATCCTAAAAACCAGTTTACTGTTGGTATTGTAGATGATGTTACTTTTACCTCTTTGCCATTAACAGAAGAACTGAATGTAGCCCATGAAGGAACTGTTGAGGCTAAATTTTACGGCCTGGGGTCTGATGGTACTGTAGGTGCAAATAAAAATTCGATAAAAATTATTGGTGGATCTACCGATAAATATTGTCAGGCATATTTTGATTATGATTCTAAGAAATCAGGAGGTATAACAACTTCTCATTTAAGATTTGGAGATCATCCTATAAGAGCAACCTACCTGGTAAATAGTCCTGATTTTGTTGCTTGTCATGTTTCTTCATATTTGAAAAAATATGATATGCTTAAAGGTTTAAAAAAAGGAGGGACCTTTTTGTTAAATTCTATCTGGGACGTTGAGGAAACCAAAAAGAAATTGCCGGATAGCATGAAAAAGTATATGGCAGAGAATGATATAAGGTTTTATATAATTAATGCAACTAAGATAGCTCAGCAAATAGGACTTGGCTCAAGAACCAATACCATAATGCAGTCGGCTTTCTTTAAAGTTTCAGAGGTTATTCCTTATGAACAGGCAGTTGATGAAATGAAAAAGGCAATCGTGAAGTCTTATGGTAATAAAGGAGAGGAAATTGTAAACATGAACTTTGGTGCTGTTGATAAGGGGGGAGATGTTACTGAAATTGAAGTTTTGGCAGA
Source organism: Bacteroidales bacterium (assembly GCA_029935275.1). Classification (GTDB taxonomy): domain Bacteria; phylum Bacteroidota; class Bacteroidia; order Bacteroidales; family VadinHA17; genus JANTGF01. The sequence continues at coordinate 3,784 of JAOZKQ010000058.1, forward strand.
GTGGAAGAACCTGAAGCCTGTGGCTCCGAAGGATACAAGAAATATCCCTGATTTTATTAAAAATGTTGTAGAACCAATAAATGCATTGAAGGGTAATGATCTTCCGGTAAGTACTTTTGTAGGAAGAGAAGATGGAACTTTTCCTCCTGGTACTGCACAGTATGAGAAGCGTGGAATAGCAGTGAATGTACCGGAATGGCAGGACGAGAACTGTATTCAATGTAACCAGTGTTCTTATGTTTGTCCACATGCTGCTATCAGACCATTCCTTCTTACCGAAGATGAGAAGTCCGGTACTCCTGAAGGTACCCATACACTTGAGGGTAAAGCAGGTATTAAGGGATATCATTACAGAATCCAGGTAAGTGTATTGGATTGTACCGGTTGTGGTGTCTGTGTGGATGTTTGTCCAAGCAAGGAAAACTCTCTGGTTATGAGGCCATTGGGTACTCAGCTTGATGAAATTGACAGGTGGAATTATATGCATGCAGAAGTTGGATATAAGGAAGATGTTGTTCCAAAGGACAAGACGGTTAAAAATAGCCAGTTTGCTCAGCCATTATTTGAGTTTTCAGGAGCCTGCGCAGGTTGTGGTGAAACTCCCTATATTAAGAATATTACCCAGTTGTTTGGTGATCGTATGATCATTTCTAATGCTACTGGTTGTTCTTCAATTTATGGAGGTTCAGCCCCTTCCACGCCATATTGCGTAAACAAGGATGGTGAAGGTCCTGCATGGGCGAATTCACTTTTTGAAGATAATGCTGAATATGGCTATGGAATGGCTGTTGGTATAAATCAGATCAGGGATCGGATTGTTATAATGATGAAAGCGGCTCAGGGTAAATTTTCTAAATCAACAGCAGAAGCTTGTAATGAATGGATTGCTAATATGAATTTGGCTGAACCATCCAAAGAAGCTTCAGCAAAACTTATTGAAATGCTTTCTGCAGAAAAAGATCCTTCAGCAGCTGAAATTCTTGAGTTGAAGCAGTACTTCATTAAGAAATCATTTTGGATTATGGGAGGTGATGGATGGGCCTATGATATTGGTTTTGGCGGACTCGACCATGTGTTGGCTTCAGGAGAAGATGTAAATGTGCTCGTAATGGATACAGAGATTTATTCCAACACAGGAGGCCAGTCATCTAAGGCAACCCCGACAGGGGCAGTAGCTAAGTTTGCTGCATCCGGTAAGAAAATCAGAAAGAAAGACCTTGGGGCGATGGCAATGACTTATGGTTATGTATATGTATCTCAGGTTGCTATGGGAGCCAGTCAGTCTCAGTTTTTTAAGGCAATGAAAGAAGCCGAAGCATTCCCCGGACCTTCATTGATTATAGCTTATTCACCCTGTATTAGTCATGGCTTGAGAAGAGGTATGGCAAAATCACAGGATCAGGAGAAGTTTGCTGTTAACTCAGGTTTCTGGCATATGTACAGGTATAACCCGGCTCTGGCAGATGAAGGTAAAAATCCTTTTACTCTTGATTCAAAAGACCCTGATTGGGATATTTTCCCTGAGTTTCTGAATTCTGAGATCAGGTTTACTTCCCTTAAAAAGTCTTTTCCTAAAGAAGCGGATACTTTATTTAAGGCTGCAATGGAAAATTCCAAATGGAGGTATGACTACTACAAGAGATTGGCACTTATGGATTATTCCAATAATGAATAAAAGTAATTTTTCAATCAAAAAAAGGCGTTTGCATTTTTGTAAACGCCTTTTTTAATAGTTTAAAAAAGCTAATCACGAAAAAGAATAGGAAATTTTCAGGATGAGCTGTTTTATATGTAACTTTGCCCAATAAAAAATTAAATAGGCTTGAGCAGAATATTAGCCATAGACTATGGCAGGAAAAGAGTTGGTCTTGCAGTTACAGATCCTTTGGAAATAATAGCAAATGGATTGGAAACTGTTCCTACAATGAAGATCTGGGAGTTTCTAAAGGATTATATACCCCGTCAGGATGTGAAAATAGTAGTGGTTGGGTATCCGGTACAAATGAATAGCCGGCCCTCTGAGTCTATGGAATATCTAAAGCCATTCCTTAAGAAGTTTGCTAAGGTGTTTCCTGATCTTCGTGTTGAATTGGTTGATGAGAGGTTTACTTCAAAAATGGCAATGCAGGCAATGATTGAAGGAGGAATGAAAAAGAAACAAAGGAGAAATAAAGCTATGGTAGATAAAATTAGTGCAGTAATAATTTTGCAAACTTATCTCGATATGCAACAAAGATTTAATTAGTATGATATTTCCAGTATATGTATATGGCCATCCGGTGTTAAGAAAACTTGCCAAAGAAATTGATGAGGATTATAAAGACCTGGATCAGTTTATTAAGGACATGTTTGAAACAATGTATATTTCTGATGGAATTGGTCTGGCTTCACCTCAGGTTGGGAGGTCCATCCGCCTTTTTATAATTGATGCCTCGCCATTGGAGGATGAGGATCCTTCTTTCAGCGATTTTAAGAACGTATTTATTAATCCACAGATTATTGAAAAAAAGGGAGATAAGTCAAACTTTAATGAGGGTTGTCTGAGTATTCCAAATCTTAGGGAAGAGGTGATGAGGGAACCGGATATTCGTATTCAGTATTATGATGAGGATTTTAATTTTTACGATGAAGTTTATTCCGGAACAATTTCCAGGGTAATTCAACATGAATACGATCATTTGGAAGGGGTTTTGTTTACAGATCGGGTTTCTCCGATTAGAAAAAGATTATTAAAAGGAAAGCTTACTGGAATTTCCAAAGGGAAATTTGAAGCATCCTATAAAACAATACTTCTTAATAATAAGGTCGTGTTCCCTGCAAAATAGAAAAGACTGCTTTATTATAAAGCAGCCTTTGAATAGCGGTCAATATTATTTGATGCTTCTACAAATTGATATTTTCTAATAGCTTATTTTTATCCTTTTGGGTAAATAGTGAATATGGTATCTGATTTCATTAAAATATCTACATATTGTGCTCTTTTGTAAGCAAAAGGATCATTTAAACTTTTTTGTGATAATTTCCCTCTGAAATCATTTAATTCCTTATAGTTTTTGGTATCCATCCAATTTTCAATATCCGAAAGCATATCTTTGATATGCTCTGGTTTATTTCGGTAGAGTGTGGAAACAACCTGTACACAATCAGCTCCGGCAAGAATCATTTTAATAACATCTTTCCCGTCAAGTATTCCTCTGGAACTACAGATTGATCCTTTTATGTTTTCATATAGCAATCCTGCAAATCTTAAGGCCAGGCGATTATCTTCATGGTTGCTAAGGTTATATGGAAAGAACATTTCTTCTTTATTAAGGTCGATATCAGGTTGAAACAGCCTGTTAAAAAGTACAAAACCATCTACACCCAGTTCATCCATAGAATTAATAATTTTAAGTGGATTGGTATAGTAAGGACTAAGCTTAACACTTACAGGGATTTTTACTTTACTAAGAACCTTTTTTAGAACACTAAGCTGTTCATTTATAATATCAGCTTCGTCTTTTTTAAAGTCTTTGGGAACAGCATAGAAGTTCAGTTCCAAAGCTGAAACACCTAATTTCTCTATTTCCAGGGCATATTCTGCCCAGGTTGGTTCAAAAACAGCATTTAAACTTCCAATTACCGGAATATCAACAGCATCTTTCAACTTTGCTAATTTCATCAGGTGTTCTTCCGGTCCGGCATGTTGTAATTCCGGAAAAAGGGAGTTCATTTCTGCATGAATGTCGCTGTAAGCATTTAATTCCTCTTCTAATTCAAAGCTTTCGAGTTGAATTTGTTCCTCAAAAAGCGATTTGTAAACAATTGCTGAAGCTCCGGCATCTTCCATCTTTTTTACAATATCCAAATCATTAACAAGATTTGAAGCACCTACAATAATAGGGTTTTTTAATTCAATACCGAGATAATTTGTTTTTAAACTACTCATATTCAGTTATTTTATTAGTTAATTCATTTTAATTATTAGTGAACTTTAATGAAGAATATTAAGAATATTTTTAAACAAATAAAAAGATAGGTTTTTCTATACTAATCATAAATATTCTTTCCTTCTACCGATTTTAAAATTAGCCATAAATAGAATGTTCTCCAAATTTATTTTTACCTGTATGATGAAAATCAATCTTAAAAAAGTTTAATTTAGGAATTTATTACCATTTGCTATGTTGGATTTCACTGAGGACATTCATAAGTTCCCGTTTATTCGGTTCCTGATACCCCTGATTGGTGGAATTATTCTGGCTATATACCTGCCTCCACAATACATCCCCGGTATGAAATGGCTGGTTTTTACCGGATTGGGGATTCTTATACTTTTATTTTTTAGTATTAAGCTATCTGCTCACAGGTACAGATTATGGTTTGGGATCATAATGCATCTTTTCTTTTTTATTCTTGGTATATTTCTTGTTCAGAACCGTGTGGGCAAAAATGAGCGTTTCCATGATCTTATAAACAATGGTCCTGTTGTAGGTACAGTGTTGAGAAGACCGGCTGAAAGGGCAAAAACATTCAAAGTTCTGATTAAAACTGAGTTTGTGAAAAAAGATAATGTATGGAAGTCGCTGGATTTTAAATCATTGGTTTATTTTGAGAAAGAGATTGGGGCACAGGAATTAAAACCTGGAGACAGAGTTTTGTTATTTTCTAATCTACAGGGATTTAATCCTTCAGGAAATCCGGGAGAGTTTAATTATTCAAGATATTTATCAGACAGAGGTGTTTTAGCACGAATTTACGTAAAAGATAGTCAATGGTCAAAATTAAAGGAAACAAATGATCACTCAATATTGGTTTTATCTGCAAAATTACGACATTATGCGTTTCAGTTATTTCGTGAGAATGAGCTGACAGATGATGCGCTTCAGATCCTTTCTGCTTTGTTGCTGGGTGAACGGGAATATATCAGGGATGAGTTAAAGGATTCGTTTTCAAATGCTGGTATTACTCATGTTATGGCCGTTTCTGGCTTACATGTTGGTATCATTTATATTATTCTGTTTTACCTTCTGTTCTTTCTGGATAGGTTGAAGTATGGGAAAGTGATAAGGAGTATGATTATTCTGCTTGTTTTATGGTTCTATGCATTTATTGCAGGCCTGAGTCCTTCAGTAGTCCGGGCAGTAATAATGTTTAGTGTTATAAGCATTGGACAGGGAATGAAACGGGAGGCGAATGTATATAACAGCCTGGCAGTTGCAGCTTTTGTACTTCTTTGTATGAACCCCTTTTACATAAGGGATGTGGGTTTTCAGTTGTCTTTTCTGGCTGTACTTGGAATTGTACTGCTTTATCCTAAAATATATCCACTACTTGCTTCAAAATACTGGTTACCGGATAAAGCCTGGATGCTTATTTCAGTTTCCCTTGCTGCACAATTTGCAACATTTCCGCTCATATTATTCTATTTTGCTCAGTTCCCTAATTATTTTATTTTAACCAATCTGGTAGCTATTCCTCTGGTAACTATTATTCTATATATGGGGCTCTCTCTATTAGCATTCTCCTTTTCATTATTTATAAGCAAAGCTCTTACTCTTATATTGAATGGAATAGTAGTCAGCCTGGTTTTTGTTGTTGAAAAGGTGAGCGAATTGCCTTATGCCATTACTAAACCTGTATATGTGGACTCTGTTGGCCTTATTTGTTTGTTTCTTATTATCTTTTTTACCGTATTTTTCATTTATTATAAAAAGGCATGCTTAGTTAATATCTCCCTTGGTTTTATTCTGTTGTTTTTGAGTTGGAATCTTTTTAAAACCTATCAGGTAAATAAACAAAAGTTTATTACCGTTTTGAATGTTTCCGGGAAAAGCCTGATTCAGTTTACCAATGGAAGAGAAGCTTATATTCTTCATAATGCTAAAACCGCAGATGATTATGAAAAAATTAAGTATGCAGTGAATTTATATAGCCAGGTATTACGTTTAGATAGTATTCATTGGTGCTTTTTGGAAGACACCTCCCTTTTTCTTGAAAACTCTTCCCTTTTTTATAAACAGGGGTTTTTTAGTTTTTCTAATATTGTTGGGTATTTAGGAACAGAGATACCAGGGGAGATAGTGCCCGGGAATATACAGTTTCCAATAAATATGTTGATAATCAGGAGAAATTCTAAAAAACCATTTAGAAAGTATATGGATTATTTTGATCCGGGAACTGTTGTTCTTGACTCATCTGTTCCTGTGTATGTTTCAAATATTTTTAAAAATGACAGTAGTTTGTTTGAAACAAATTATATTTCTGTGAGGGAAAAGGGTGCTTTTATTTATGATTTGCGGAAAAACTGAATGGAATGAATATAAATACTACAAAAATTCGATTTTTTTTGGATATTCTTTGAGCATTTTAGTGAGAATATCTATTATTTTGCACTATTCTCTTAT
>JAOZKQ010000059.1 GCA_029935275.1 Bacteroidales bacterium
TATGAAAAACACTGACAATCTTGAGGCGAAGTAATTATTAGAGGTCCCCTTTAATCAATGAAGTCAGTCAATCCTGGGAAATTAAAGGTGTTTTTTCAATTACTTTTTGAACGGCCCGGATGTAATGGATATAGATGGAACATTTCTAACATCTTTTTAATGTAACAGACTTTTGCTGTTAGGAAACTTTTGTTGGATTAACTATTAACAATTTATTGTTGATTACTTGAATAATAAAATGGGAAGGGTTAACGTTTTTTAAGTTAATTTAGCGGCAATTTAAGTAATGATTTTAAATGAGCGTGGGTAAACATTTCTATTTACTATATATTTTCATTCTGTTCAGTCAGTTTGCCTTTTCCCAGAAGAACTATTCATATGGTACAATTGATTATGAGTATAACAGGGCTTTAGAGCTTTTTCAAAAAGAAAAGTATGGGGCTGCCCAGCCACATTTTTTGAAAATTATTGAGAAACTGGATGGCTTTGAAACTGAAATCGGGACAAACTCTTCCTATTATGCTGCTATGTGTTCGGTTTATTTGTTCAACGAAGATGCAGAGTTTCTTTTGAATAAATTTATTTCTGACCATCCTGAGAGTATGAAAACCCGAAAGGCCATTTGGGAATTGGCCTTGTTCTTGTATAAAACAAAAAAATATTCAAGGGCTATTGTTTATTTTGAGAAAGTGGACAGGCAAATTCTAAATGAAGAAGAATATTTTGAATATTTTTTTAAGAAAGGATATAGCTATTTTGCACGAAAGAAATATGAAAATGCCAGTCAGGCTTTTTATGAAATAAAAGATAAACCTTCAGAATATTATGGCCCTGCAAATTATTATTATGCCTATATAGCCTATAAAAATGAGAATTATGAAACGGCACTTACCGGATTTAAAAGATTGGAAGATGATGAGAATTTTAAAGGTATAGTGCCTTACTATATTTTACAGATTTTATATGGACAGAAAAAATATTCAGAAATTGCAGAGTATGGCCCTCAGCTGTTAGAAAATGCTATACCTGGAAGGATTGCTGAGGTTGCCAAATTTGTAGGTGATGCTTATTTTCAATTAGAAAACTATGAAGAAGCCCGGAAATACCTCGAATTATATGTTGAGAAATCTAAATCCATAAGCCGGGAAGACAAGTATGAACTTGGTTATGTTAATTATAAACTTGAAGATTATGAGAAAGCAATCCCGTATTTTGCAGGGATGGGTGGTGCTGAGGACATGATTGGGCAAAATGCTTATTATTTATTGGCTGATTGTTATTTGAAAACAGGAAATAAAGGAAAAGCCGGACAGGCCTTTTTTACTGCTTCAAACATGGATTTCGACCCTGAGATAAAAGAGGATGCCATGTTTAATTATGCTAAAATTACCTATGAATTATCATTTTCTCCTTTTAATGAAGCTGTAACAGTATTTCAGCAGTATATTCAGCTTTATCCCGGTTCAGAAAAGATTGATGAAGCCTATAATTATCTGGTTATGTCATATCTGAATACCAAGAATTATAAATTGGCGCTGGAGTCTATAAATAAAATACAGTCTAAAAACCCGAAGATTAAGGAGGCCTATCAGAGGATTGCTTTTTACAGGGGACTGGAGTTGTTCGGTGATTTAAAATTTGAAGAAGCACTTGATCTTTTTAACACATCAATTGAGCAGGGGAGTTTTGATCAGGAAATCCTGGCTAAAAGTTATTATTGGAAAGGTGAGGCACTTTATCGTTTGAAGCAGTATAAAAGTGCCAGTGAAAGCTACAATGAGTTTCTGCTTACCCCGGGGGCATATTCACTTAAAACATTTAAGCTGGCACATTATAACATTGCGTATTGTTATTTTGATTTGAAGCAATATACTGAGGCTTCCCGCTGGTTTAGAAAGTTTCTTGACCAGGCAAGCGGCTATAAAGGTAAGATTGTTGCTGATACTTATAATCGCCTGGGTGATTGTGCTTTTGTTAAATCAGATTATACTTTATCCATAAGTTATTATCAGAAATCAATAGATCTGAAGGCTTCAGATCCTGATTATGCATTATTTCAGAAGTCATTTGCATCTGGTCTGAAGAAAAAATACCAGCAGGAAATTGGAGGTTATACAAAATTACAAGAAGTCTATCCTTCTTCGGGTTATGTAGATGATGCAATTTTTGAAAGAGGCCGGGCTTATGTTAAGATTAATCAAAGTAGCAAGGCACTTGCTGACTTCTACAAACTAATGGAACAGTTTCCTAATAGTAGTTATTATCCAAAAGCCTTGCTACAGATAGGTCTTGTTTATTACAATACAAATAATAATCAAAAAGCAATTGATGCTTATAAACAACTTGTAGCTAAATTTCCTGGTTCACTTGAATCCAGAAGTGCACTTACTGGTCTTAAAACCGTCTATGTGGACATGAACGATGTTGAATCCTATTTTTCATATGTGCGATCTTTAGGTGGTTCCGTTGCGAATGTTAGAATCTCTGAGCAGGATTCACTTACCTATCTTTCCGGAGAGAACCTTTACATGGCCGGGGATTGTGAAAAGGCTTTGGTTGTTCTTGGAAATTATCTCAAAAAATTCCCGGAAGGTAGCTTTGTCCTTAATGCACACTTTTACAAGGCAGAATGTCTGGCTTCTTCGGGGAAATTGCAAGAAGCCCTTGTGGATTACAATTATGTGATTAATCATTCAAAAAATGTATTTACTGAACCATCCTTATTGGCTGCAGGAAGCATGAGTTTTGATGCAGAAAATTATGCCGGAGCCCTGGAGAATTATGTAATGCTTGAGAATATTGCAGATATGCCTGCCAATAAATTAATCGCCCTTGTTGGTCAGGTTCGTTGCCTGTTTGAGTTAGGTAATTATGAGAGTGTTGTTTCAGTAGGGAATAAGGTACTGGCTACTGAAAAGGTTTCGGAAGAAATTAAACGGGAAGTTAACTTCAAGATGGCAAAATCACTGTATAACTCTGGTAATTTTGCAGATGCCATAGTTTATTTTAAAAGTGTTTCAAATGAAATAAAAAGTAAGGAAGGGGCTGAGTCTAAATACAGAATTGCTGAGATCTATTTCAGGCAGGGAGAAATTGATAAGGCTGAAAAGGTGACCAGAGAGTTTATTGAGGAAAATACACCACACCAGCAATGGATGGCAAGGATTTTTATTTTATCTTCTGATATAAGCCTTAAAAAGAATGACTTGTTACAGGCAAGATATACACTGCAAAGTTTGATTGACTTTTACGATGTGAATGATGATGGAATAAAGGATGAGGCCAGAAAGAAACTGAATATTATTCTTAATATGGAACAGGATGAGGTGGAAAAAGATACAGTAGCACCTGATACAATCTATAATAATAAGGAAAGTAGTGAGCCTTTAAGCATTGCAAATGACATTGATGATTATTTGCTTAGTATGCATTTTTAAAAATTTTTGTGCAGAGAATGAAAAACAGGATCTATTATATTTTTTTATTACTAACCGGATTGCTTATCCTACCGGGGACTTATGCCCAGGAGGAAACGATTAAAAAGGAAGTTAGGGTAGTGAAGCCATATGAACCCAGGCTTTCAGATGCCTATAAAATTAATATGCTTCCTGTAATGGATGATACATTAAAATTGACAACGGAAACCACCTACACTATTTACCCTAAGAATTTTCAGCCGGAATATGAGTTTACACCTTTGAAGCCGGCAAGGATGGAAAGTGAATATATATCCAAATTATACCATAGCTACCTTAAGCTGGGTTTTGGTTCGAATCTTACACCATATGGTGAGCTTAGTATTAGTAATCTCCGTTCTAAAACTTTGTCTATAGGTGCATGGATCAGGCATATTTCATCTTATGGTAATGTGAAACTTCAAAATGGACAAAAAGTTTTTTCCGGTTATGGTGATACTGATTTTTTGCTTCATGGTAAAAAGGTGTTAAAAAAGTCTTTGCTCTCTGCTGAAGCAGGGGTGAACCAGGACTGGGTGCACGATTACGGATATAATCCCGAAATTGATACAAACCTGCTTCGAGATGATATCAGGCGGGATTATCTCGATATTTTTGGTGGATTAAAACTGGAATCTACCCATATGGACTCAAATCATTTAAATTATAAGTTCCAGGCTAATTACCATTATTTTAAAGATCGTTTTAAGAATACGCAAAATGAATTTTATTTTAATGGCAGATTAAATAAGATATTCTTTGAAAATAAAATGTTTGGCCTTGATTTTGGCGGGCTCTATCTGGGTTCAAATATGGATAGCCTGCCTGAACCTGTAACTTACATAAATATTAAGCCATGGTATTCACAAGTTTCTGAATTGTGGCGGCTTGACCTTGCTCTAAATGTGAATTTGGAAAATGAATCAGGTAAGATGATGTTGCATATCTATCCGAATGCAAGGTTTAATTTCAATATAGTGCCACAATATCTTACTGCTTTTGTAGGTGTTGAAGGGGAGTTTCAGAGTCATACATACCGCCAGATGATTTCGGAGAACCCATATCAGATACCCGGTTTGAATGCAAAAGGAACAGATAGTAAAATGAATTTCTCAGGTGGGTTTAACGGCTCCTTCAGCCGAAAGTCAGCTTATCACGTACGGGTTAGTTATTCTCTGGTTGATCAAATGTACTTTTATGTAAATGATACCATTAGCGGTATTGGTAACCAGTTTTATTTTGAGTATGACGATGTTGAGATTACAAGGGTTTTTGGTGAAGTAAGTACAAAAATTGGTTCAAGTGCCGAAATTTTCCTGAAAGCTAATTATTATCACTATGGTTTGTCAACACAGGCACGAGCCTGGAATAAGCCTGATTTTGATGCAACTGCTACTTTACGTTATAATATGCAAAAAAAGATCATGTTTGAGTTGGATGCTTACTATATTGGGAAACGATATGCTAAATCCTATGAATTTGCCCGTCCGGAGATTGCGCTGGATGGTTTTGTAGATCTTAATTTTAAAGCTGAATATCAATTTACCAAACTATTATCCTTTTATGCGAGATTGAATAATATCCTCGGCCAGGGATACGAGATTTGGAACCAATATCCGGTACAGCGGTTTTCTGTATTTGTCGGTTTTACCTACTCCCTTTAATTTTTATACCCGAAATATTATTGCTTTTTTATAAGATTGAAATCTGCTTTCCCTGCTTTTTCCAATATAATTTTGCTATTCCTGAAAGGTTCAAAAATGTTTGTTTATTGTTGATAAAATAGTCTTATTTTTCATCCTTTAAATCCCTGAAAATCATTAAAATTTGCTATCTTTGTAGCATATTTTTTTTGTGTATGTTTTGAAATTATAATATGCATCAAATTAATTAGTTGTAATGATGATTTGGTAATTTGGAAAAGGAGTTTGTTTTTTGGTAAGTATAAAAGAATCTTATCCTGAGATTTTTCATTCAATCAAGTTTTAAATTATTATTGAACGCTATAAATTAAGAAATTATATTAATTGATTTTTATATGAGTAATATGGAAGATAAAAACCTGAAAAATGATTATTCTGCTGAGAATATTCAGGTACTTGAAGGACTTGAGGCCGTTAGGAAAAGGCCAGCTATGTATATAGGTGATGTAAGTACCAAAGGCTTGCATCATTTGGTGTATGAGGTTGTTGATAACTCAATTGATGAGGCCCTGGTCGGGCATTGTAGTCGCATTGAAGTGTTTATAAACGAAAATGGTTCCGTCACTGTTAAAGATGATGGCAGGGGTATCCCTATTGATTTTCATGAAAAAGAACAAAAATCAGCATTGGAGGTTGTAATGACAATTCTCCACGCAGGAGGAAAGTTTGATAAAGATTCTTACAAAGTGTCTGGTGGCTTGCATGGTGTTGGTGTTTCCTGCGTTAATGCCCTTTCTAATTTCCTTGAAGCAAAAGTGCATAAGGAAGGTATGCTTTATGTACAGAAATATGAAAAAGGGAAACCTGTAACAGGTGTGGAAAAAGTGGGCTCAACTGATTTAAGGGGTACGGAAATTACTTTTACCCCTGATGATACCATCTTTACTACGGTAGAGTATAATTTTGAAATTCTGGCTGCCAGATTAAGGGAATTAGCTTTTCTTAATAAAGGCATCTTTCTGAAGTTGACTGATTTCCGTGAACTTATAGAAAATGGTAATAACGGTAATTCAAATGATAATGGCAATGAAAAGTACAGAATAGAAGAGTTTTACTCGGAGGAAGGCCTGAGAGAATTTGTTGCATATTTGGATGCTACCCGTGAGAAATTGATTGAAACCCCTATTTATATTGATACAGAGAAAAATGGTGTTCCTGTTGAAATTGCAATGCAATATAATACTTCATTTTCTGAAAATATTCATTCCTATGTGAATAATATTAATACAATTGAAGGAGGAACCCATCTTTCAGGTTTTAGAAGGGGCCTTACGAGGACACTTAAAAGTTATGCGGATAAATCAGGAATGCTTGCTAAACTTAAATTTGACATCAGCGGGGATGATTTCAGGGAAGGACTTACTGCAATTATATCCTGTAAAGTTCAGGAACCGCAGTTTGAAGGCCAGACCAAAACAAAACTTGGGAATTCAGATGTGATGGGGGCCGTTGATCAGGCTGTAAGCACTTCTTTATCTAACTATCTGGAAGAAAATCCAAAGGAGGCTAAAATCATTGTTCAAAAAGTGATTCTGGCTGCTACAGCACGCCATGCTGCGCGAAAGGCAAGAGAGCTGGTTCAAAGAAAGAATGTGTTGTCTGGTTCCGGTTTGCCAGGTAAATTATCGGATTGCTCCGAAAGGGATCCTTCCTTATGCGAAGTGTATCTTGTTGAGGGTGATTCAGCCGGTGGAACAGCCAAGCAGGGTCGTGACCGGAAGTTTCAGGCCATTTTGCCACTTCGTGGTAAAATCCTGAACGTTGAAAAAGCAATGCAGCACAAGATATTTGAAAATGAAGAAATTAAAAACATCTTTACTGCTTTGGGTGTAACCATTGGCACTGAAGAGGATAGTAAAGCCTTAAACCTTGAAAAACTCAGATATCATAAAGTAGTGATCATGACTGATGCCGATGTGGATGGAAGCCATATTTCTACACTGATTATGACATTCTTCTTCCGTTATATGCAGGATCTTATTAAAAAAGGTTATTTATATATCGCTACTCCTCCACTATATCAGGTTAAAAAAGGGAAAAGCAGATTTTATTGCTGGTCAGAAGAGGAAAGACAACATCACGTGGCAGAACTTGGAGGAGGGAAAGACAGCAGCGTAAGTATTCAAAGGTACAAGGGTTTGGGTGAAATGAATGCTGAACAATTATGGGAAACAACAATGAATCCTGAGTTCCGGACTTTCAGACAAGTTACGATTGATAACGCTGCTGAAGCTGATCGTATTTTTTCTATGCTAATGGGAGATGAGGTTCCCCCACGGAGGGAATTCATTGAGACACATGCAAAGTATGCCAATATTGATACTTGATAATTTCTGTAAGACTATAAATATACACCTAATATATGAAAGGCAGGACTATGATTCCTGCCTTTTGGCTTTTAGTTAAACTTAAAAATCCACCTTCTTAGAAGGTGGTCATGTTATGATAGCTTTGCATAATAATCAAAAAGACTAATAAGTCTTAGAAATTGTTGTATGTGATTAATTATCATTAAAGTATTAGTAGGTATGTTGCAAAGTTTTGATAAAATCCCCTTTGAGGGGCAAATCAAAGCCACCTTCTCAGAAGGTGGTTGTTTACTGAAATTAAGATTTTTATGATCATTCGCATTATAACCTTTCAAATGGCTTGTTCGTACCATATAGATATTCATAAAAAAAATTGACTCTGCATTAATTTGTTAAATTGCTAATAATTCTATATATTTAGTTTTGTAAATATTTGTTAAACTATTGATAATTATACTTTTTAAATTAGTTAGTTATGAGAAAAAAAATTTTCGCTTTTATTATGGTTACTATACTGATAATGCCAGTATTTGCACAAGATAATGGTGATCTGGAAAATCAGTTCTATTTCAGGTTTGGGTGGTCCAATCCCTCATGGACCAGTTTTGGAATGAATGGCAAAGATGATTTTCCTGATGAAGTCCGTCGCTTTGGTGGAGTGTTTGAAATTGGTACTATATTTATGATCAACCGTTTGAAAATTGCTGACAATTTACGTCTGGGAATTAATGTTGATTATCTCTCAATCAGTGCACATGCTTTTGATGTAAATGATAATTTGAATATATATAATTTAGCTATTGGATCAAAAGTAGGGCCTTCTCTTTCATATAGCCCGCTAAAATCATTAACATTTGACATTTTTGCTAAAATTAATCCGGTTTGGATAGCGGGTACTGGTCTGGATGCCGGTGATATGGATGAAGATGAAGATGTTTTTATTGGATATTTAGGGATGAAATATTCACTTGGTGTAAATATAAGGTGGGCAATTCTGATTTTTGGATTTGAATATAACCCGGGTTCATTAAAGCTTAAAAATGATAAGGGTATGGGTGATTACCTTGGTGATTTTGGTAATTATCCGGATGATACAGGTGAAAAAACAAGTCTGCCAGCCTGTAATTTTACATTTGGATTTAGTTTTTAATCCGAGACAGGTCTTTAAATACCTGGGTTTTTATAGAGGCCATCTTGCTTTGGAAATGTGATTTTAGGATTATGTTTGATTTTCCTGAGTTGGCCTGATAGAATCTGAAATAAATGAGCAGAAGATATCTTTATTTTATCCTTTATGTTTTATTCTTATCCTCCTGTTCAGGCCTCGATCAGTCCGATCTGAACAAAGTTTTTGCTGAACGGGTGGGCGATGACGGACTTAGTCCGGCTATGAATGTTTACAAAGTAAATAAGGATACATTATACAATATTGGTGGGGAGGAGTATTTTATCGGAGCAGGTTTTCAACCTTCTGTTTTGATTGACCCTGAGGGTACTATCCATGTCTTTTTTCAAGCTCGATTGGGAGGTTCCGGAGATAAAGCACCTAAACTAATTGCTCATGTCGTTAGTACAGATGGAGGAAAGTCATTCTCAGGTGTAGAGTTTGTCAACAAAATTCCATTGCAAACTTATGCTATCTCATCTTTTTTTCATGTCTTGTCATCAGGAACCAAACGTATATCCCTCCTTACCAGCCTTTCTATTGATGAAACCGTTGAACGTCTGAAAGATACAGCCTTGATTAGCAAGCTTCTTGGAATTGATGTAACACGTTTCTCCCGAAAGGGGGCAGCACTTATTCTTGAATTTTATTCTGATGATTTTGGCACAACATGGAAGCGCAGGGAGCATTATGGCATTACAGACAGGGTTTACCGAAGGAACGATAAGGATTATTACCTGGCCTTCATTAATCTTATTGGTCAGGTTCGTAGGATAGATAGTGGCTCCTATAATGGGCGTTTAATTATAGGTGGGCCATTACGTGGGAGTTATCTTCCCTGTGAGGATTATCCCCACTTCAGGGATTACCAGTCGAGTAGTTCAGTTATTTATAGCGATGACAATGGCGAATCATGGAAATTTGGAGGAGTAATCAGTGATTCTACTGCATTTGTTCACAATGAGGCCTCAGCTGTTCCTGTTGATTTTGGTAGTAAGGTCCTTCTTGTAAGGAGGAGCAATAAGCGTGGAGTCAAAGGAAAAACAATGCATTATAGTAAAGATGGAGGTGAAACATGGGGAGACGGGTTCCTTAGTAGTATCCCCGCTACACAATGTTTGCAGGTACTTGAATCAACAAATGACCTTGTTCTCTGTTCAATGCCTGCTAACAGGAATCGCTCTGAGGGTAGCATTTTTGTTAGTGATGATAATGGTATAAGCTGGACACCCCGTTTAATTGAGGAAGGGGCTTTTTCATATAGTACAGTAAATCATTTAAGCGGAGACTATTATATTTGCTGCTACAGTCAGGGTCATCATGGCCAAATTGGAATCAAAGCCCGGATATTTTCAAAGGACTGGCTTGTTGAAAAGTGATCTGAATTGGATGGACTTGTGATATGAAATCACAGAACTAATTGAAGCCATATGCAGCTTTCTCCAAATCTTTCAGTGATTTGAACTTTACAGGTGGTTTCAAATA
>JAOZKQ010000060.1 GCA_029935275.1 Bacteroidales bacterium
AATTAAAAAATTCCAAAATTATGACATCTGAAGAATTTAGAAAACAAGCACATTCCTTTGTTGACTGGATGGCCAATTATCTTGAATCTGTTGAAGACTTCCCTGTGAAATCGCCTGTAATACCAGGAAAAATATTTCAATCCATTCCTGATCATGCCCCGAATGATGGAGAAGCCATGGATAAAATTTTCCAGGACTTTCAAACAAAAATTCTCCCGGGAATTACTCACTGGCAAAGCCCGAATTTCTTCGCCTATTTCCCGGCAAACTCCAGTTATCCTTCAATTCTCGCTGAAATGCTTACAGCTACCCTGGGAACACAGGGAATGATATGGGAAACATCACCGGCAGCAGCAGAACTGGAGGAAAAAGTAATGAACTGGCTATTGGAATTAATGAGTTTCCCTGACAATTTTGAAGGGGTTATTCAGGATACCGCATCAACAGCAAGCCTTGCAGCCCTGCTTACTGCCCGGGAAAAAATTACAAAATACCGCATTAATGAAACAGGTTTTAACGGACACGAAGATTTCCGTGTTTATTGTTCTACTGAAACACATTCAAGTATTGAAAAAGATGTAAAAATTGCAGGTCTCGGAAGAAAAAGCCTGATTAAAATTCCGGTAGATGACCAGTTCAGAATGAGAACAGATCTTTTAGAGGAAGCTATTCAGAATGATCTTAAGGAAGGATACCGACCTTTATGTATTATCGCAACTTTAGGTACTACCAGCACCACTTCTATTGACCCGCTACCTGAAATAAGCGCTATCAGTAAACAGTACAAACTCTGGTTGCACGTAGATGCAGCCTTTGCCGGTTCAGCTCTGATTCTACCTGAATTTCAATGGATGATAAAAGGAATAGAAAATATTGATAGCTTTGTTTTTAATCCGCATAAGTGGCTTTTTACAAATTTCGACTGCTCTGTTTACTTTGTAAAAGATGCCAAAGCCCTGATCCATACTTTTGAAATTCTTCCTGAATACCTTAAAACCCAAACCAGGGGACAGGTAAATGATTACCGCGATTGGGGAGTTCCACTGGGAAGACGGTTCAGGGCACTTAAGCTATGGTTTGTAATACGGAGTTATGGAATTTCCGGTTTACAGGCAAAAATCAGGTATCATTTAAAATTGGCCCAAAACCTAATTCAAAATATTGAAAAGAATCCTGATTTTGAAATACTTGCCCCTGTTCCCCTGAATACAATCTGTTTTCGTTTTCACCCTCATAATGTAAAGAATACTGAGAAGCTGGATGAGTTAAACCAAACTTTGCTAGAAAAGATTAACAACAGCGGGAAAGCTTATTTTACCCATACCCGCCTGAACAATAAATATACCATCCGGTTCATGATAGGGCAAACCTACACTACAGAAAAGCATGTAGAAAATGCCTGGAAACTAATTATGAAAACTGCAGAAAAATTATGAGAACTACCTGGCTTTTTCTGCTAATTTTCATTTCCTCTATCAGCTTTGGACAAGAGAATAATATTATTTTTCAGGAAAATTTTGAAAAAGCTACTTTGCAGGAAATTATAACAAACTGGAATGATAGCAAAAATGTAGAAGGAATGTCTCTTTCCGAAGATATTCCAAAGGGTAGCCAGGGCAAACAGTCTCTAATGATGACTTATACTCCGGGGAAAAATACCGGTGGCTATTTATATAAAATGTTCAGGGAGGGTTATGATTCCCTGTTCGCCCGGTTTTATATAAAATTTTGTGCCAATCATAGCAAGGTGCACCATCTGGTCCACATGGGAGCTTACAACCCTCCAACCACCTGGCCACAGGGAGGGGCCGGAATAAGGCCAACAGGTAATGAACGCTTTCATACCGGTATTGAACCCATTGGGAATAAATGGTCCTGGGATTTTTACACCTACTGGATGCATATGAGGGGCTCCGGACAGCCTACACGTTATTGGGGTAATACTTTTCATCCGGATCCTCCTTCAAAAATTAAGCGGGATGAATGGATTTGTGTAGAATTAATGATGAAAGTAAATAATCCGGTAGAGGCCTGGAACGGGGAACAGACATTTTGGATAAATGGTAAAAAAATTCAACACCTGGAAAAAGGTTTTCCCAAGGGATATTGGATCCGGGACAAATTTATTCCGGATACTGACAGCTCAAATTTTGAAGGTTTTCAGTGGAGGAATGATCCGGAATTGAAATTAAACTATTTCTTTCTTCTGTATTATATGACTGATGGCATGATTGGGAAAAAGGATACAATTTGGTTTGATGATGTTGTGATCTCAACTGAATATATTGGCCCCGACAAATAAAAATACAAAAAGTCATATGGAAGTCGATCTGTATATTAACAATCTAACTGAAAAATTTACACCTCAGGCTAATCCTGAGAAAGCCGTTCAAATGAGCAGGTATATGAAAAACCTGTTTGATTATTATGGTATTCAGGCCACCCTGAGAAGGGAGCTAAGCAGAAGTTTTATAAAAGAAGAAGGAATTCCAGTTAAAAGTGAACTTTTTGAAACTCTGAAAAAACTATGGGCCCTCCCTAAGAGAGAATATCAATATTTTGGTATGGAATTAGCTGCCAAATTCAAAAGAAAGCCTGAAGTATCTGATATTAAGATGTTCGAGTGGATAATCCTCCATAAATCATGGTGGGATACTGTAGATTTTATTGCCGCTAACCTGGTTGGTAATTACTTTCAAATCTATGGTCAGCAAAGCCAAAAAATAATGGAAGATTGGCTGGATTCAGGAAATATCTGGTTACAAAGAACAAGCCTTATTTTTCAGTTAAAATATAAAGCTTCAACAAATACAGCACTGCTATCAAGGCAAATAGATGCCCTGAGACATTCGAAAGAGTTCTTCATAAAAAAAGCTATTGGCTGGGCACTCCGGGAATATGCTAAAACAAATCCGGATTGGGTACGCCAATTTGTGTCCCAAACAGAATTATCCACATTAAGCAAACGAGAGGCCCTGAAAAGACTAAATTAGAGCTTTTTTGAAATAGCCTGATCCATTCTAAATCTTTTTATAAGCCATTTTTTATCTATAATGCGAATCAATGGTTGAATCTTACTGATTCTGTAACAAATACAAAAAATAACTATGGGTATATATAGATAAACAAATAATTAGACAATGAGTCCCGAAATGGGTTCAACTCTTGATTCGCATCATAAACTATTTTCTAAGCAAACAGAAAAAAAGTAACTGATATAAATCATAAGCAATTGTTAGGACATTCAAAGTTTTTAATCTTTATTTAAGGCTTAATAATTTGATGCAATTTTTCTTAATACAAATTCAAAATAGTTCTTTATGAAAAATATATATCGCTTTTTAATATCCATGCCTTTTATGGGTTTTCTTATTCTTACCCTTGCATTTTCTTCGGCTGCTGCAACATTTATTGAAAATGATTACGGTGCATCTGTTGCACGGGCAGTGGTTTATAATTCATGGTGGTTTGAATTACTTTTAATATTAATCATGATCAACCTTGTGGGAAACATGATTATTAACAAGGTTTACAAAAAAAAGAAGCTCTCAATTTTCTTATTTCACTTTGCTTTTTTTATCATTTTTCTTGGTGCTGCTGTAACCCGGTATATTAGTTATGAGGGAAGCATGCATATCCGTGAGGGTAATTCCTCTGATGAAATTTTATCGTCCGAATCCTTTATTTATGGATCAGTTGAAAGCGGGAACCAACAGAAAAACTTTTCATATAAAACACACATACTTCCTGGAAGAAAAAGCCATTTTAAACGTTCTGTAAATCTGGGCCAAAAAAAATATAAGCTAGAGTTGGTCAAGTACATTCCAAATGCCAGCCAAACTCTTATCCCTGATCCTCAAGGGGAAGCGTTCATCTCTGTTGTTATTTTAGGAGCCAATGGAAGGGAAGCTCAATTTCTTAAAGAGGGAGAAACCACTAAAATTGGGGATCAGCAACTGGGGTTTAACCACAATCCTGATATGGATGATTTTCATATCTACAAGAAAGATTCCAAATTGTATTTTTTAAGTAACACGCCAA
Organism: Bacteroidales bacterium; assembly: GCA_029935275.1. Taxonomy (GTDB): domain Bacteria; phylum Bacteroidota; class Bacteroidia; order Bacteroidales; family VadinHA17; genus JANTGF01. The sequence continues at coordinate 4,042 of JAOZKQ010000060.1, forward strand.
CTGTTAGAATAAATATGGCTGCTAACTCAAAAGATACGCTGGATGCCGGCCAGCCACACATACTGCTGAAAGGGAATTTATATACCACCCCAACTTATCAAATGGTACTGAAAGATTATCTTGATAAAGGCCGTTATGACTGGGTTACTTCCTCCAGGGAACAATCTTTGCCAGATGCCCTGACTTTCCGGATATCTGAAGGAAATACACAAAAGCAAATTACCGTTTTTGGTAAAAGCGACCGACTGGGAGCTTCAGTTTCGGGAAATATTAATGAAGCAAATTTCACTCTGGCCTATGGACCCAGATCAATTCAATTACCTTTCTCTCTTCACCTGAAGGATTTTCAGCTAGAGAAATATCCGGGCTCAAACAGCCCTTCTTCATATGCCAGTGAAGTTATTCTAATAGATGATCTGAACAAGCTGGAAAAGCCTTTTCGTATTTACATGAATCATATACTTAACTATCAGGGTTACAAATTCTTTCAATCATCATATGATACTGATGAAAAGGGAACAATACTATCTGTTAATCATGACTCATTGGGAACCATGCTTACTTATATAGGTTATTTTCTGATGACACTTGGCATGCTAATCTCTATTTTTAACAAAAACAGCCGGTTTATGAAGCTGGCTCGAACAACCGGTGTTTCAGGGAATAATCTTAATTCCGGCCTGGTTATTGCGCTTATAACTGCAAGTCTGTTTTTTACTACAACGGGAAACATTTCAGCCCAGGAACAGGGAAGTAATTCGCATATGAAAGTAATCCCTCCCTCCCAGGCTAATGAGTTTGCATCAGTTCTTGTGCAGGATCAGGGTGGGCGTATTAAACCCCTTTATTCCCTTGCATCAGATATATTAAGAAAAACATTAAGAAAAAATGAATATGCCGGTCAGGATCCTGTTCAAATATTCCTTGGCATGTATTTTTACCCTGAAAGCTGGCAAAATGAACCAATAATCAGGATTTCTGGTGAATTTATTCCTGGCCTGCTAGGCATAAAAGGCAAATACGCATCGTATATTGACTTTTTTGACATGAATAATAACAATGCCTACAAGTTAAACAAATATGTCCAGGAAGCTTATCAAAAGCGCCCTGCGGAAAGAAATAAGTTCGATCAGGATGTTATGAAAGTAGATGAAAGATTGAATGTTTCTTACATGGTATATTCAGGTAGTTTATTGAAAATTTTCCCGGCAAAGGGAGACCCGGAACATCATTGGTACACAGCCCAAAATGCCGGTTCTAATGTTCCTTTAGAAGACTCTCTGTTTGTAAGCGGGGTCCTGAATCTTTGGTTTGCTTCTGTAAACGCTACCGGACAGGAGGCAAGTGCTACAGAAATACTGAAAGGAGTTAAAAAATATCAGAAACTTAGCGGAGGGGAAATAATCCCACTAGATTCAAAAATTACTCTGGAGGTTTTTTATGAAAAATATGAAATTTTTGGGAAATTAACTTCTTATTACGGATTGATAGGCTTTGTTTTACTGATCATTTTATTCATAAAAATTATTAATCAGAATTATACCTGGAACAGAGCCGTAAAAATAAGTACACTCCTCTTGCTACTTGGCTTCATTATTCACACAGCAGGATTGGGTATTCGTTGGTATATTTCGGGTCATGCTCCCTGGAGTAACGGGTATGAATCTATGATTTATATTGCATGGGCAGCCATGTTGTCTGGTTTAATTTTTGTGAAAAAGACACCTTTTTCACTGGCTGCAGCCGCCATCCTATCCGCCCTTACTCTTTTTGTTGCACACCTTAGCTGGATGAACCCTGAAATTACCAATCTTGTGCCCGTATTGAAATCTTACTGGCTCACTATTCATGTTTCAGTGATTACTGCCAGTTACGGATTCCTGGGAATGGGTATGATTATCGGATTACTTAACCTTCTGCTGTACGTTATGAAAACTGAGAAAAACAACCAGCGTATTCAGCAACAACTTGAAGTTTTAACCAACGTAAGTGAAATGGCACTGATACTGGGTGTATATTTTATTAGTATTGGTACATTTCTGGGTGGTATATGGGCAAACGAATCCTGGGGCCGGTATTGGGGCTGGGACCCCAAAGAAACATGGGCTTTAGTTACCGGCCTGGTTTATATTTTTGTAGTACATATGCGCATGATACCCGGACTAAGAGGTTACTTCGCTTTTAACCTTGCATCTGTCCTGGCCTTTTTCTCAGTTTTAATGACATATTTTGGAGTCAATTACTATCTGGCCGGTTTACATTCCTATGCACAGGGTGATCCGGTCCCTATCCCCACATTTGTTTATTATATGCTAGTTAGCTTAACAGTGCTTATCCTATTTGCCTGGTTTAATGAGAGGAAATATGCTAAAGGAAAGTCAGAAGTCGGAAGTCAGAAGTCAGAATAAGGTAATTTTAAGTGTTGAGAAAAAGACACAAAAATCAAGAGTCAAGTTAAGAGTAGGATCTTACTGATAATCAAAAGTAAATGGAGCCCCCTTTAACACTTTGTCAAATCGGTAATTGAGATTTTTATAGTTAATAAGCCTGAAAGGCTTCAATATCATAACATGGGGCAACGCCCTATGATAGAGGCAAATATGATATCTGCGCCCTGTAAGGGCAAAATACAAATAACCTGGGATCAGTTATGCCTTAAGGGTGAAGGTTAACGAGAAAGTCCGAAAAGGATAGTTTTAAGTTTTGAGTGCTTAGTTTTAAATGTTTAGAAAAATATACAAAAATCGAGATACAAGCATGACAGACATAAAATGATGCTTTTTGTAAAGTATTAAATGTGAAATTTTAGTGAAACAAATAATGAATACAAATAAAATAGAGGTGTTTTATACTTTAATATGTCCCAATTGTAAAACATTAAAAATAATGCTGAATGAAATTCTGCCTGACTTTGGTAATAAATTTGAATTAAAGAAAACCCTTGCCAATTCACCAATGGGGTTTATCAGAACAACTAAATTAGGAATTCATTCTGTGCCTACACTTTTAATAAATGACCAAATTGTTTTTAAAGGTGTGCCTTCAAAACAGGAATTAATTAACAAATTAAAAATGTATTAAAATGGAAACAAAGAAAAATTTAAGATGTCCTTTAGGGGTTCCAGGGGGAATGATTGCTCTTCTTATTGGATTAGGTGGCATAGTATTTAATATAATAAACTTTGACTTGTTTAATTTGGCAATTTCAGCCGCATTATTTTTATTGGCTGCACCATTTGTAAGGGTAACCATGATGGTTCATGCTGCAAATGACCGTTTGGATAAACTGGAAAGCAAAATATCTAAAGAATAAAAGAGCACAGCATTCAGGGAAGGCTTCCTTGATCCGGTAATTTGGGAAAATAAAGGGCGTCAGTACATTGATACTTTTGAATGAGAGCAAAACTGTATGGCGTGAAGTATTGAACATTAACATTTGTTGCATAAGAAAAAATTGATTTTGTCTAAATTTTTCTGTATATTTAGAAGAACAATAAACAAAATCTTTTTTATCATGGCAGAAAGTGTTTATAAGATTATTGAACTGGTTGGAACCAGTAAGGTTTCCTGGGAAGAGGCTGCAGGAAGTGCAATAGAAAAAGCTTCTGAAACATTAAGGGACCTTAGAATTGCAGAAGTCAGTGCAATGGATATGCAGATCAAGGACGGTAAAATTGAATTTTACCGGACCAAAGTAAAGGTTTCGTTCAAATTCGGTGGTTGAGAATAAAAATTGCAAGTTTACTCCGTCAGCTGACGGATGATCAAATTTTAATACTATAAGTATTCCCCGGGTACTAAATCCAGGCGCCCTGGCGTGTATTGCTATACCAGTAGGGTGGATACAAACCTTCCAAAACGACTAAAAGCGAATACCCTTACAACCACCTAACCCTGACAACTTTATAAGCTATTTGATCTTTTCCTTTACAAAAAATACGGACCTTTACTACTTATAAGCCGTACATACAAGCGCCTGGCATTGATGTTTAAGGATTTAAAGCTGGCGATAAAAATCATTTCATTGGCATTCAATATATCTGAATATCTTCTTGATACGAAATCCATTAGAAACAAAAAATTGTCAAGATAGTACCCCGTTTTCAGGACTGTCCTGTTTTTAACAACTATCATATATTTAATTCTTCACTGAAAAAATTTAAATTTATACATATTCCATTTTTCTGATACTTTAAAATTTCTTAAATTAGACAAGTGTAAACATAATAAAATAACCATGATTAAAGACATTTCTCCGGTTAGCTCAACAGATCGGATCATATCACTGGATATTTTAAGGGGATTTGCAATTCTGGGCATACTGATCATGAATATTCAGAGCTTCAGTATGGTTGGAGCCGCCTATTTGAACCCTACAGCATTTGGTGATTTTACAGGTATAAATAAATGGACATGGCTTTTGAGTCATGTATTTGCCGACAACAAGTTCATGACGATATTCTCGATGCTGTTTGGCGCCGGCATTATACTAATGAGTGATAAATATGGAAAAGGATCCAGGAAAGACATATATACAATGAATATTCAGGAAGTTTTTGAAAAAAGTGAATACGAAAAATATATAAATGTAATAAAATAGTAATTGCTAATAATGCTAGAGCACTTAATCCTTGCCACTGCCCGGATTATCTCCAATCAGATTGGTATTTGGACAGATTTTAGCAACTTCAATAGGTATAAGTTTAATATAATTCGATCATGAAATATATTTAACAACATAATCGTAAATGAAAATACTGTTCAAAATATTTTTAATAATAATATTTACTGTTCTTTCTAATGAAGCTATATGCCAAAATATTGAAGCTCCACGTGCTAAGAATGCTATTTTAATTAATGTTGCCAGCGCATATTTAATAGGTATGTATTCATTCGAGTATGAAAGAAATGTTTTTAAAAAGGGAAAATTTGAAGCACTATTAAGAGTTGGATATGGTGGATGGTATTATATAGAATATGGAATTTTTACTAATATAATATATGGAAAATCAATAATTACAAGTGCTAATGGTTTGATTGGGAAAAACTCACACAAATTTGAATTTAATATTGGGGTCAGGTATATTTTTCTTGAAGAATGGGAAATTCAAAAAGTCAATCAATACCGATCTATAATAAATATTGGATATAGATATCAACACCCTGAAGGAAAAGGTTTAATCTTTAGAGTTTATCTTGGGGAAACAGGAATTGGTATTGCAGTGGGAAAAGCATTTTAATCCTCCTTCGTGTTCCGCTTCGGCGGATGAGAGGGAAGTGGTTAAATTCCCCGGGGCTTGCCCTAGGATTAATACCTTTTATTAACCAATAAGGCATTGACCACACATATCAAAGAATTCCGGATGTATTCACTCCGAAATAGGATATCTTTTATACGGCGCTTCAGGATCAAACATATACCTGTATGTGATATAGTGCTTGGCAGATCTGGCTCCAACAGCCAACCAAATTTTACGCATAGGAGGATTAAAATCTCCCACCCAGGAGAATTCAAGTTCGGTATATTGTGGCTTTTGCTTTAAAGCATTCTCAATATGATGAATAAAACCTACTTCAATTCCCTTTCTCTGAAACTTTGGGGTCAGGCCCATCAACACGCCTCTTGCTCTGGTCATCTTTTTGGTTTTAACCATGTAAACTAATCTCAGTTTATTCCATAAATTCAATTTTCCCTTGAATATTTTGAAGATCTGGTTCACATCAGGATACATCAGATAAATCCCGATAGGCTCTCCTTTATGGTAAGCAAGCCAAATGAATTCTTCTTCCAAAACAACTTTGGCATCATTTATAAATTTATGTACATAAGTTTTTTGCAGTGGTTCAAAGTCATTCTTAAAGCCTGCCCAAGCCTGATTAAACACAGAGGTAAAATCGCTAACATGTTTGTTCATTTTTTTAAAACTAAAATGCTCAAACTTATAATCAGGGTTTTGAGCCACACGTTGCGCAATCTTTCTAAATCGCTCAGGAATACCGGCTTTAATGTCTAAATGGAAGCCTTCCTGTTTATAATATACCCTGAATCCATAGTTTTCAAATAAAGCCTGAT
>JAOZKQ010000002.1 GCA_029935275.1 Bacteroidales bacterium
ATAATATGGAACGCAATTTAATAATATCCCGATATTATAGACAAACTCTAATTAATTTATGGAAAAGGTTTGCATATTGCCCATCAAATAGTAATCTTTACCTTATTATTTATTCTAACATCTTTAATTATGATATTAAAATTTAAAAAGTTTAACCGGCTTTTATTATTTATCGGCATTTTGTGGATATTAGGGCCTCTGTATTTGAATGCCCAAAGTGTTTCACTTAAGTATGAAAAATATTTGAGCCCTAAAGATCTGAATTCGGCAATAAAGGGATTGAACAGCAGCTTCTCTCAGAAGTCAAGGTTGATTGATCTTTCGAAATCTCCGGGTAAAAATGAACTTAAGTTACTTGAGATTGGAACAGAAACCGGAAGTGAAAAGAAAACTAATCCTGCAGTATTGGTTGTGGCTAATATGGAAGGAACGGTTCCTGTATCGAGTATGGCAGCCTTATATCTGGCTGATATGCTGTTGAATTCAGACCAGTCTCATGATTCCCTTACCTGGTATATCCTGGTTTGTGGTAATCCTGATGCATTGGATCACTATTTTGCGGAATCGCATCCACTGGATCCCAGGAATGCAAAGCCTCATAATGATGATATGGATGAACTGGTGGATGAAGATGGCTATAACGATTTGGACAATAATGGAGTAATTACGCAAATGAGGGTGAAAGATCCTACTGGTACTTGGATAGCCTTAAAAGATGATCCCCGGATGATGAGGAAAGCGGATCCATTGAAAGGAGAGAAAGGTATTTATAAGCTTTACCAGGAGGGATTAGATGATGATGGTGATGGGAAGTATAATGAAGATGGAGCAGGCGGGGTGAATGTTGGCATAAACTTTCCGCATTTATTTAAGCCTTTTACTGCTACTAGTGGATTGTGGCCGGGTTGTACCGATGAATCATTTAGTCTTATAAAGTTTGTTTATGAGCATCCTGAAATTGCAATGACGTTCACTTATGGTTCAACTAATTTTTGTTTGGTTCCTCCTAAAGGAGGCCGAAAAGCAGGGGCAGATATGACCAAGATCAAGATCCCCAAAAGAATGGCCCCGATGTTAAATGCAGATCCTGATAAAACTTACACAATGAGTGAAGTGATGGAAATGACAAAAGCAGTCGTACCTCCGGGGATGGAGGTTACAGAAAGCATGGTCGCAGGTTTTCTTGGGCTTGGGGCAGTAGTAAACCCATTGGGCGATGACCTTAAATATTATAAGGAACTGGCTGAAAAGTATAAGGAATATCTGAAAAACAAAGGAATGACTCAGGAAAGACTTGATCCGGCAAAAGCAAAAGATGGTTCTTTTGAGCTTTGGTCTTATTACCATTTAGGGGTTCCAACTTTTACAATGGACTTTTGGGCTTTACCTAAAGTTAAAAAGGTAAAAAAGAAAAAAAGTGGGATTACTCTTGAAAGCCTGGAGAAAATGACCTCTGAAGAGTTTATTGCTATAGGAAATGATACGATTGCAGCTTTCCTGAAAGAATCAGGTGCTCCTGCTCAATTTAAAGCTGAGAGTGTGAAAAAAATGGTAGAAGATGGGAAAATGACTCCTGAAAAAATAGCTGGAATGATGAAAAATATGCCAAAACCTAAGGACTCAAAAGAGGGTGACCCGAAATTGAAAGCACTTCTGGCATTCAGTGACAGTACACTGGAGGGAAAAGGTTTCATTAATTGGGCAAACTTTGATCATCCTGATTTGGGTGAGGTTGAAATAGGAGGTGCTGTTCCTTATGTTGATAATACACCACCGGCTGACATGATAGACTCTTTATTAACCGTACAGGTACCCTGGGTTTTTGAAATTGCCAAAAAATTACCCATGCTCAAAATACTGAAGACTGAAACAAAGTCTATTGGAGGTGGTGTTTATGAGGTAAATGTATGGATTGAGAATTCATCATATTTGCCTTTTCCTACTGCAATGGGTAATCGAAATAAACAACCTGCACCTGCAATTGTTACCATTGATGGGGCAAATGTAACCATCCTCTCGGGTAAAAAGAGGACTCCGGTAACAAGCCTGAATGGTTTACAAAGTAAAAAACTCACATGGATGGTGTTAGTTGATAAATTATTATTACTAAATTCTGATATTAATATTAATGTTAATCTGACAGCAACAAATGCCTGGGGTGATCAAAAGCAAATTAAAATAGGAGGTGGAAAATGAAAAAATTAGTTTTATATATAGTATTGTTTTCAGTTGTAAGTGTAAATTTATCTTTGAGCCAGATCCAGACTGTAAATATTACAGTTCCTCTTAGATTTGATCATTATTATACTTATGATCAGGTAGTAGAAGCATTAAAAGCCCTAAATGCAGCATATCCCGGGTTAACAAAACTTGATATGGTAGGCAGAAGTGAAGAGGCCCGGGAGATTTGGGCATTAACAATTAATAATCCAAAGACAGGAGATGCATTGAGTAAGCCTGGTGTTTATGTGGATGGTAATATCCATGGAAATGAGATACAGGCTGGAGAAGTAGGTCTTTATTTTGCCAATGAAATGTTGACTAAATATGGTAAGAACCCGAAGATTACAAAATTGGTTGATAAAAATGCATATTATCTGATACCTGTGGTAAACGTAGATGGAAGATACCATTTCTTTGTTGATGGAAATACCTCAAGCTCGAATCGTGGACTTAGACGTCCCAAAGATGACGACCGTGATGGTCTTTTTGATGAGGATTTTCCTGACGACCTTGATGGTGATGGAAGTATCTGTCAGATGAGAAAGAGAGATACCCTTGGAAATTATAAAACTGATCCGGAAGATCCTCGTCTGATGGTTAGGGTTAAACCCGGAGAGAAAGGGGAATGGACAATTTTGGGGTCTGAAGGGATCGACAATGATAAGGATGGAAGGCTAAATGAGGATTCTGAAGGTTATGTTGATCCTAACCGGAATTGGGGATATAACTGGGCTCCTAACTACGTACAACGAGGTGCAGGTTATTATCCGTTCTCCGGAGTTGGTTTGAATGCTATAAAAAACTACATTATGGCCAGACCTAACATTATTATGGTATTTGCTTTTCATAATAGTGGAGGAATGTTTTTAAGAGGACCAAGCACAAAATCTCAGGGAGAATTTCAGCAGGGGGATATTCGGGTTTATGATTATCTGGGGGAAAATGCCGAGAAAATTGTACCTGGCTATCGTTATATGATTAGTTGGAAAGACCTTTATTCAACTTATGGCGATTTTGGCGATTTTATGGATAATATTGTGGGTTCCTATACTTTTGTTGGAGAACTTTTTCAGTCAAGCAGTGAAACTTATAAAAAAGCAGATACAAAAGGTCAGGGTGAAGAGGCTAGCTTGTTTAGAGAAAGTAATGTCCGTACCAGGGAACGTTTAGAATTTAATGATAATGTGGCGCTGGGCGAACTATATAAAGAATGGAAACCATATAAGCATCGACTTTATGGTAATATTGAGATTGGTGGCTGGATAAAATTCAGCTCGAGACTGCCTCACCCATTTATGTTGCAGGACTTGGTTCACAGGAATGCAGCTGCAATTATTTTTGCTGCTGACCAGACTCCTGATATAAAACTGGATGTGATAAAGAAAGATAAAATTGGAGAGAATCTTTATAAAGTGCAGGTTCGTTTATCGAACAGTAAGGCCATGCCTTCAATTACTTATCATAGTGTGAAATCAAAAGTATATCCTATGGATATCCTGAAAGTAAGTGGGGATAATATAAAAGTAGTTTCCGGAGGAAAAGTTACTGATTTTTATTCTGAGCAGGTTTCTTATAAACCAAAAAAACCTGAAGTTCAATTTTGTCAGGTTCCAGGATTTGGATATGTTGATTACCAGTTCCTTATTTCTGGAAAAGGAGAGTTGAAAATTAGTTTTGAATCGCGCAAAGCAGGGAAAGTGGATAAGTCGATTGAACTATAAAGTTTCTATAGGATTAAAAAAGGCCGGGTAACCGGCCTTTTTTGTTGTTAGTGTCAAGTAATCAAAGGGTTTATTACCGATAAATTGAATATAAATTTATCGGAATATTTTTGTTTTATTTTTTAATCTTCCAGTTTCTTGATAACATAATCATAGCCTTCCATAATTGGATTGGCCAGGATTTTGTTGCAGGCATTATTTACTTGTTCCATTGCTTTTTCCTCTTCATCTGCTTCAATCTCCAGAGTAATGTGTTTTCCTATTCTTACATTGGAAATGTTTTCAAAACCAATGTTTTTCATACTATTTGTTACTGCTTTTCCTTGTGGGTCAAGTAAGGCCTTAAGGGGCATAATGTTTATTTCAGCAATGAATTTCATCTTTTTGTAATTTATTTTAAGACTTTATTGGAAACAATAATAAAATCAACGACATAAAAATATATAAAATAATGATAGCAAAAACAGCTTTTAGTGAAAACATAATCAGTAAAAATAAAGACAATGCCAACAGGATGAATACCGGAATGTTCTTTTTGTCTTTTATATCCTTGATTTTCAGAGAGAACATGGGGATATTTGATACCATTAAATAGGAAATAAAAATGGAAAATATAAATAATAAAAGTGGATTATTAATAAAATGATTATCTGAAAAGATCGTGTCTGAATAGCGTACCAGTGGAATGGAGGCAAAAAACAGTCCTGAAGCCGGAGTTGGAAGTCCACGGAACTCATAAGTCTGTTTTGTGTCAATATTAAATTTAGCCAGCCGGAAGGCAGATGCTAAAACAATAAAGAAAGGAGATAACAACAAAACGAACTGATATGCACTCAGGCTCTCAGCGAAATTACTTTGGAAATTCAGGCCCATCGTATTAATAACTTCATGCAATAATATAATAGCTGGCGCTAGCCCAAAACTAATCAGATCGGCCAATGAATCTAATTGCTTTCCAAGCTCTGAATAAGCATTTAATGCCCTGGCAGCAAAGCCATCGGTAAAATCAAAAAATGCTCCAATAAAAATCAAATAAGAGGCAGTAAGTACATCACCCATCATTACAAAAAGAATGGATAAAAGTCCGCAAACCAAATTTAATGAGGTAAGTGTATTGGGAATGTATTTTATCATTGGTCTGCTTGTTTATGCAAAGGTAAATGAAATTATGGTATAGTGAAAAATTTCTACTGTTTTAAAGATCATTATGATACTCATAATCTTTATTAAATTGTAAAAAAATAAATTAGAAGTTACTGAATAGACTTTCTTAAAAACCTTTTCTAATGCTTTCCGTATAATATCAGTTAGAGTTTAATATACATATTATTACATTCCAATGAAAAATCTTAACTTAACTTATGTTGCCTGCTTGTTAATTCTGAATTTTGTAATTCAATCATGCACAAAATCAGAGCAACCAGAAGTATTACCGGATAGTGATTTTATAATTAATCATGAAAACATGAATTTAGAATCTATCCCTGAAGATTATATTATTGCCGCTAAAAAGAAGCTGCATATTGTTTATGGCCATACTTCCCATGGAAGTCAGCTTATCACAGGTATGTCAGGCCTGGTTAGTTTTAAAGGGAATTTATATGCCTGGGCGCATGAGGATAATGATGCCACTCTTGATATCCATGACAGGGGCATGCCCGGAGACCTGGGAAACCCGGACAGGGTTACATGGGAAAAAGAAACAAGGGATTATATTGTTACTCACCCTAATGTAAATGTAGTTATCTGGTCATGGTGCGGTCAGGTTAGCGATGCCAGTGAAGGTGATATAAATACTTATCTCAATCTGATGGATGGCCTGGAAAAGGATTATCCTGATATCCGGTTTGTTTATATGACAGGCCACCTTGATGGATCAGGGCTGCAGGGCAACCTGCATATTAGAAATGAGCAGATTCGGAAATATTGTAATGAAAATAAAAAGTTACTTTTTGATTTTGAAGATATAGAAAGTTATGACCCGGATGGTTCTTTTTTTGGAGATAAGAAACCTAATGATAATTGTGATTTTGATTCAGATAACAATGGTTCAAGGGATAAAAACTGGGCAATTCAATGGCAAAATACACATACTGAGAATGTTGATTGGTATCAATGTTCTTCTGCACATAGTCAGCCTTTAAATGCGAACCAAAAAGCCTATGCTGCCTGGTGGCTTTGGGCAAAACTGGCTGGCTGGGTCGAATAAAACTCCCTGAATGTGATAAATTAGGTATTTTTACATTATAAAAAGACTCAGAATGTAGATTACAATTATTCCTGTAAGCCCCTGGATAAAAGTAGCTACTGTCTGACCTTTTAAAGCACTTTGAACATTCATTCCTGAAAACTGGGACACTACCCAGAAATAGCTGTCATTTAAATGGGATACTGTCATGGCCCCGGCTCCAATTGCCAAAACCCCAAGAGCTTTTCCTGCTGGTGCTGAAAGCCCTAGAGGATCCAGCATAGGTGCGATAATTGCTGCTGTTGTGATAATCGCAACTGTAGAAGACCCCTGGGCAGTCTTTAAAATAGCAGCTATTATAAAGGGTAAAAAGATACCCAGTTGTTGTTCCGAAAAATAGGACCCAATTATTTCACCAATACCGGCAGCCCTTATAATATTGCCGAGAGCTCCCCCTGCTCCCGTAATTAAGATAATAATTCCGGCTTCTTTTAATCCACTTGAAACCCAGGAAAAACGAAGATCTTTTGATCCTTTGAGCAAATTAAAAGACAATAACACGCCAATAAACAAAGCAATAACAGGATGGCCGATAAAAATGGAGAAATTATAAAATATTCCTTCTCCAAAAGGAAATGATGGAAGCTGGGCTATAGATTTTAGAGCGATAAATAAAATGGGAATCAATATAGGTGCCAGGGCGCTAATAATTCCGGGCTTATTATCTAATCTTGTTCCTTCTTCTGGCAAATCTTCAAGTTTTACTTCAATCTTTCTCCCTATATATTTTGCCCAGAAGAAGCCACTCAGACTTGATGCAATAGCTACAACTATTCCCAGTAAAATTACCAGGCCAATATCTGCATCAAGTGCTGCAGCTGCTGCAAGTGGGCCTGGAGTTGGAGGAATAAATACATGGGTGGCATAAAGCCCCGCAGAAAGAGAGATGGCCAATACTGCCAGTGGTATGCCTGATTTCTTACTCAGGGCTTTGTTTAAGGCGGAAAGAATAACAAATCCTGAATCACAGAATACTGGAATGGAAACAATAAACCCCGTCATGTTCATAGCGAGGGGAGATCTTTTTATCCCGATAATATTCAGGATACCATCTGCCAAAACCTGTGTTGCCCCACTCTTTTCCAGGAATACCCCAATTACTGTCCCAAATGCGATAATAATTCCTATACTGCTTAATGTATTACCAAAGCCTTCAGTTATTTTTGAAATGATCAGGATCCCTTCCATTTTAGCTGCAAAGCCCAGAAAAACTGAGGCTATGAGCAAAGAGAAAAAAGGGTGTAGTTTAAACTTTGCTGTTGCAACTACAATAAAGATTAATACAAGTAATAGAAAAATTAATATTTGCATTTTCAGCTTGTTCTAGTATTCCAGAAATATTGGTTTAATATGTCTTTCAAACAGGTTATGGCTTACATTTTTTTCAACTGTTGGTTCGAACTCGACTAAAGCTTCGGTAAACTCATCACCTAATTCAGCTGCAACTTTATATGCACAATGCATAAGTTGCCTTATTTCCCGGTCATAGTCAGGATTTGACTGTTCATGTCTCAATGTGTTTGCAAATTTACTCCCATCCCATTTATTTACTTCCTTTACATCAGGAAGCGTACTGAAATTTATATCAATTACATTAGCATATGGAGCAGTCAGTTCCTCAAATCTGTCTATTGCCTCAGCATATATTTTTTTTGCAATTTTCAGCCCTTTACCTCCGCTTTCTGCCAGGCCTATAAGCTCCTCCAGCCAGGTAGTTCCGGCAGTCTTAATATGGATGCCCGTATCATGTTTTTTGATCAGGCGGTTCATTGGTTCGTAAATGGAGAATTTATCACTTCCGGAGTGAACACTTAATTTAAGGCTTTTGGGTAAACCAAATTCTTTTATTGCTTGTTTGATGACTAATAAATCTTCTTCAAATTCCCTGGCAAATTGGTTCAGGTCGCCAACATAATCAACACCTTTATTAAAACGTCCGGTAAATTTTGGAGCAATGGTCTGGGCCGGGATTCCTTTTGCTGCAATTTCAGCAAGAATAAAAAAGAGTTCTTCCGGTGTTTGAGGTGCATCAACCTCATCCATTGATACTTCGGTTATGAAATTATCTGTACCCTTTACTTTTTCTATATGCTTGTAAATTTTCTCAGCTTCTTTTATAGCGATCAGAAAATTCCCTGCCAGCTCTTCCAGAAATTCTTTTGTAATATGAAAAGGCCTGCTAATTCCAGGAATATTTAATTCTCCGGTATAATCTGAGTATCTTTTTACGAAGTCTTCAATATCACCCTTTTCTGGTTGCTTACCAATGTAGTCAGCAACATCAAGTGTGAAAAAATCGGAATAAGGTATGAACTCCTCTACATTATTCATGTTAATGTGATCTGCATCAACAAAATAAGCTTCTGTCCATCCCAGCTCTTTTACCGTACTATCTGCTTCTTTTCTTACATCAGAAGGGTCGGATTTAATTGTTTTGTGCTCTCTGTGTGATTTATTCCAAACAGGCGTAATGGAGATTCCGGCTTCTTTAGCTAAAATGCTTGCTCTTAATTGTGCTTTCCCCTGATGTGCGAACCGGTCTCCGGTTCCAAATGAAAATTTTCCAAGTATCATAATTATATTTATTAATGGTTATTTGAACTATAATTTTTTTGATTCTTCAAAGTATGTAAAAATATTTTTAATCGGAGTGTCATCCTGAATATTATGTGCAGGCGCGTTAATATAACCTCCTCCTTTACCGAATATTTGTATCCTACGCCTTACTTCTTTCTTAATTTCCTCGGAGGTCCCATTTGGAAGCAGGTTCTGAATATCGATTCCTCCAAATAAAACAAGATCTTTGCCATAGGTATTTTTTAAGAATTCAGGATCCATTCCTGTTGCTAATGGCTGGAGCGGATTAAGAATATCCAGCCCTATTTCGATAAAATCCGGAATAATTGGAAGGATAGAACCGCAACTGTGCCAGGCAATTTTTATATCAGGATTTACTTTTCTAAACTCCTCAAACATTATTTTAATTCGGGGCTTAAATGTGCTGCGCCAAAGCTCTGGCGACATGATCATTCCGTTTTGTGAGCCAAAATCATCACCTGCCCAGATAATATCTGCACCCATTTCGATTAGCTTTTTACCTATTTCCAGGTTGATTTCCAGAACTTTATCTAATAGGGCAAAGATGTAATCTTCCTCCATCATTAAGTCTATAAGAATTTTTTCAAGGCCAGTCAGATACCAGGATGTTTCAAAGAATGAAGTCTCAAGATCGGCAACAATAGCATAGTCTTTTTTATATTTTTTAATGCTTTGCTCTGCTTTATCAAACCTGCCAGGGGCAAATGGATCAGGGAAGGGATAGTTTTTAATATCCTGAACTGTTTGGGCGGAAGCAAGGGGATATTCCTTGAATTCACTGTAAAGGCCGGTATCAACAAATTTCATTCCCCATTCATTGACTAAAGTACCGTCTTTAAGTTTAATAGTCGGAGCATTATCAGGAAAACAAGCGGCTATCCCTACACAATCATTACCAAGCTTTATTAATAATTCCGTAAACGATATCCTTGAAGACAGCAAGGAATCAATTGGTTCTTCATAAGGTAGATTTAATGCATCTGAAAGCTTTTTAGCAGCCTGTGGGGTTAGTGTTGCAAAAATTGGAGGCCTGTCAGGCTGCTCATGATTGATAGCTTTTAAAACTCTTTCCCGGGATGTCATATTTTAGAACTTAGTCTATTCAAAACTCTGAATGTAATTGCCTGCTCCAATGATAAAAGTTGAAAGGATCAGGATAAGGATCCCAATAATAACATATCTTAATGTCCGCTTGCTTGAACCTTTCCATTCTTTTAAGATCAGACCCCACATATTACTAAAAATAATTATAAATGCCATATGAATACTCCAACTTGCAAAATCATACTTTCCCATTTTAGTAGTTCCCATACCATAAAACATAAATTGAAAATACCAGGTAATTCCTGCAAGAGCTGAGAAAATAATATTTGAAATTACAGGTGCATCTTTTGATGTGAAAACAGCTTTATACGTTTTGTTTTTTATACCCAGGAAAACACACCAGATAAAGTTGGTTGTGAATCCGCCTGCCATAATAACAATGAAAAGCGGGCTGTTACTGAAAAGTACCGGAGTTCCCTGTTCAATTGCAAGGGTGGCGATTGGTTTTCCTGCAGCAATACCAAATGCAAAACTTGCACTCATAATTCCTGCAAAAAAGGCAACCCATATACCGGTTTTGAGATTAAATTCTTTTATGCTCCCTTTTTTCTGTTCTTCTGTTAATTCTTTGTCTTTAAGTAATCCTGCTTTACCAGTCAGGATAATCCCAATAAATGAAACAGCCACCCCCCCTAAAGTAACCAAACCGGAAGTATGTGTGATCAGATTACCAAATTCCCCAAAATATACCGGAGGGACAAGTGTGCCAAAAGCCGCAGTTAAGCCCAGCGCCATAGCCATACCCAGCGACATGCCCAGAAATCGCATGGTAAGGCCGAATGTCAGCCCTCCAATACCCCATAATACACCAAAGATGTATGGCCAGATCAAATTATTAATTGGAATGCTATTTAATAATCCGGGAAGATCAGGAACCACAATTAATGATACAATCCATGGGGCAATGATCCATGAGAAAAAACCTCCTAATAACCAGTAAACTTCCCATGCCCAGCTTTTTACTTTGCTATAGGGTATGTAAAAACTTCCGGCAGCAAAGCCTCCGATTGCATGATAAAAAATTCCTAGTAATGCATTCATCTAAAGTATTCTACTCTGAGGATTATCTGTTAGATCCTGTCAAATTTATTAAACAACGAATTATGGGGAATTAAGATTTGTCAAAAACTTTTTTTCTGTAATGTTCTACTTCCCAGTTTTCAATAAATGAAATTTGTTTTTTATTCATAAAATGCGGGCCTCCAAAGTCTTCTGAAAGGAAACTGATTATTGCCATATCAAGAAAAACATCAGCAACAGAATCTGCCTTTTCCTGCGAAACTTCAAGACTAACAACACCTATACCCTTGATAAGTATGATTTTTGGATAATAATGATTCTTTACATGGAAAGCAGAAACCTTTGAAAATACTTTGTCAGTATCTTGCCAGTTATCTTCAATAAACAGGTATTTTGATTTGCAATATACAATGATATCCGGAGTAAAAGGTTTGCTAATGCCCAGAAATGTCTGACTATTTTGTAAGAAATAATCATACAGTTTCGTATTTCTTACAGTAAAAAATGAGTATTCCTGAAACTTTTCGATCAGCTTTGGAATCCATTTAATGAATGCATCTGGTATGGGATTCTCTGTTATATCAATATCCCTGGTGATTTTATTATTTATGGCAGAGGTCAAAAAGTTATAAATTTGTTTTATTTCATTAATATTTTCTCCACTAACAAAAACACCATGATTCTGAAGTAAGATTATTTTAGGATAAGATCCTGTTGTTTCAAAATATTTTTTCAGTTCTTCTTCTGTTTTTTTATAAAGAAGATATCCGGGGTCAGTGTATGAAATGTATAAAGCTTTGTTGCCAAATAATTCCTGTATTACTTTTTCAACATTATTACTACATAAAAGGGCATTTCCGATAGTGGAATGTGTATGTACAATAAAAGAATGAGGGATAATGTGGTGGAGCATTGCTTCAACGGAAGGCCTTAATTCTGAATTAGGATCAATTTTACTGGCAGCAAGGTCATTCTTAACTTCATTCTCACGATTCTTAACATCTGTACTGTATTCCTTACTGGTTAGTTTATTTAGAAATTGACGATTCAGGGACACAAATCCTTTTTCAGTAATATTGTTCAGGGATGTTCCGCTTGCTTTGACCCAGAGTGTACTTTCGGTTTTAAATGAAGTGTTTCCTCCTCCGGCAATAACGAATTCTTTATTCTTCCCGTAAAATCTTGAGATTTCAATTAATTCAGTAATTTCCTGCTTCACAATTATCTCCTTTTATTTAATACATTTTTTTCATATTTCTGAATGACTGAAATATAGGAATCCCCAACCGGTGTAGCACTATTCATGCAGAAATAATCCCAAATTGCACCAAGAGGTTTTGTTTTGAATTCTTCAAAAATTGCCAGTCGTTCAAAGAATTTACCCTGACTTTCATATTCTCTCATTTGTTTAACAGGCAAAAGCAGAGCCTGGAGAAGTGCTTTCTGAGTATTCCTTGCACCAATTACGTATGCACCAATCCGGTTGACAGTAGCATCAAAAAAGTCAAGGCCGATATTAACCTTATCCAGTTTTCCGGACCATATAATTTCATTCATTAATTCTGTTAGCTGATCATTTAAAGCAACTATATGATCACTGTCCCAGCGTATGCCCCTTGTAACATGCAGAAGAAGTTCATCAAGATATATAAATGATGAAGATACCTTATCAGCAATGGATTCGGTTGGATGAAAATGGCCAATATCCAGGGTTAACATAGTTTTGTTTTGAATGGCATAGCCAAGGTAAAATTCATGAGAGCCGGCTACGAAAGTTTCTGTTCCAATCCCGAATAATTTACTTTCAACAGAGTCCCGCATATATTTTGATGGGTATGGAGTTGACAACATTTTATCAAGTGAGTCTTTAAGAAATTCACGGTGTGCAAACCTTGAGGGGGTAACATCTTTTGATCCATCCGGAATCCAAATATTATGGATGCATTTTGATTCTTGTTCTTTTCCTAAATATGCACTGATTTCCCTGCATTTCTTTCCATGTTCAATCCAGAAATCCCTAATGCCTTTATCCTTACTGGCGAGTGTGAACCCATCCTTGACATTTGGGTGGGCAAAGAAGGTTGAGTTAAAGTCAAGCTTAATATTTAAAGCCTTAGCCCATTCAACCCAGCTTTTAAAATGCTTCGGTCCAATATTCTCCCGGCCTGGAAAACCTGATGAGAAATCACCATAAATAGCATGAAGGCTTAATCGATGATTGCCGGGTATCAATGAAAAAGCCGTTTCGAGATCTTTCCGGAATTCATCCATATTCCCGGCTTTACCCGGATAATTTCCTGTTACCTGTAAACCACTTCCGGCAAGGTCCTCCCCTGCATTTTCAAACCCACCTACATCATCGGCCTGCCAGCAGTGTACAGAAAGGCTGGTGTCTCTGAGTGTTTTTAGGGCAATTTCAGTATCAATTCCATATTTTGCGTATTCATCACGGGCTGTGAGATAGCTTTGAGTTATTTTATCCATTTTATTTTTTAAATAATGATTTTAAAAGTTATAATGCTCCGAAAATGCCAGGTAACCATAAACTTAATTGTGGGATATATGTAACAAGCAGGAGTACAATGACCATAGCAATAAACATTGGAAGCAATGGCTTTACCACAGATTCAATTCTTACTTTTGCCACACTGCACCCAATAAATAGTACTGATCCCACCGGTGGAGTACATAGGCCAACACTCAGGTTTAGTACCATTATTATTCCAAAATGGATTGGACTCAAGCCAAGTTGAGTAGTTACAATTGGCAGGAAAATAGGGGTAAAGATCAGTACAGCAGGGGTCATATCCATAAACACTCCAACAAATAGTAAGATTAAGTTTATGACCAGGAGAATAACAATGGGATTCTCACTAATACTTAAAAGCCCTTCACTAACATTTTGAGGGATGTTTTCATAGGCCATGATCCATGATAAGCCAATACTTGTACCAACTAAAAGAAGTACGATGGCTGTAGTTTTTACCGATCTGATAATAACGTCAGGCATGTCTTTAATGCCCATTTTTTTATAGATCAGAGCCAGTATGAGAGAATATAAAACAGCAACTGCAGATGCTTCTGTAGCCGTAAAAAATCCGGCAATGATTCCACCTATAACAATAATTAGCATCAACAGGCTGGGTAAGGCATCCAGGAATTTTTTAGTTCCCCACAGTGCTTTTTCTTTATGTTTGATTGTTCGATAGGTTATAAAAATAAAACCCAGTATTCCGAGGCTTGTCCATATAAAATCAGAGGGAACATTTAAGCCTGATTTTAAATAATTAATAAAAGTTATAAGGAGCAGAATAATTCCTGTAACTGCCATTAGTTTGAGCGTGTTTATTAAAACACCCCTGATTCCTTTGTCCTGGTAAATGAGCATAGACATAGCTGTAAGCATAAGCGCTAATCCAGTCATGATACCCGGAATATAACCAGCCACAAAAAGGGCAGTAATAGAAGCCCCACCACTAGCCAGGGAAAAAACGATAAGGATATTACTTGGTGGAATGGTAAGGCCGGTTGTAGCAGAGGTAATGTTTACGGCAGCACTGAAATTTTCATTATACCCTTCCTTTTTCATTTCGGGCCCCATAATGCTGCCAATGGCTGAAGTTGAGGCTGCTGCAGAGCCGGAAATAGCCCCGAATAACATATTTGCGAAAATATTTACAAAAGCCAGCCCTCCCCGTGAATCTCCAACTAATGCCCTTGCAAAATCAATCAGTCGGATAGCTATCCCGCCTTTATTCATAATATTGCCCGCAAGGATAAAAAATGGAATAGCCAGCAGGGCAAAACTGTCAAGGCCGGTTGCCATTCTTTGTGCAAATGTGGTTAAAGAGGGTAGTGGAGCAATACTTACCAACATGGTTAGTATTCCGGAAATCCCTATACTGAAAGCAATTGGGACACCTATTACTAATAGAATAATGAAGCTGATAACTAAAACTGCAATTCCTAAATAATCCATATTATTATTTAATTCTTAATGTTTTGATTAGGTTGTCTGAATTATAATAAACAATCAGCAGGCCACTGATAGGAATAACAAAATATACTGCCCCAAGGGGGAGCTCAAGGGCTGCAGATTTTACTTCAAGCAGGAACCTTGTAAAAACCAGCCAACTTCCGCCAATGACCATTACAAAAAGTCCGAAAAGAATTATGAGAATGCTAATACTAATTTGTAACCTTCTTTTTCTTTTAGGACCTGACCTTTGTATTAGCAGGTCTATGGCCAGGTGCTCGTTTTTTCCCGCTACATAGGCTGCCCCAAGTAAGCCGACCCAGATTAACAGGAAGCCTGCCAGTTCATCGGTAAATGAGCTGGGTGAGGATAAAATATACCGGCTGGCAACTTGCCAGAGTACATCAATAACAAGAATACTCATGAAAAAGACCAGGGCTATCTCAAGAATTTTATCTGTTTTTTCTCGAACTGTCATAATTGAAAATCCTTAATTTATTGCTTGTATCCTTTGTATATATGAATGAATTGTTTCATTGCTTTTGTATCCATCATATATACTTTTTACCTTTTCACGGAAAAGGTCTTTATCGGGATAATTAATTTTAACTCCGGCTTCCAGAACAATTTTAAGGGATTCCTTTACACTTTCTGCCCAAAGTTTTCTTTCCACCGGAACGGATTCATCAGCTGCCTGTTGTAGCCATTTTTGTTCCTGATCATTAAGTCTGTCCCAGATTGTTTTACTTATGATTAAAACATCTGGAACAGCGCTATGTTCGTCCATAGAATAGTATTTGCATACTTCATAATGATGCGAAGTGTTGAAACTGGGAGGATTATTTTCTGCACCATCCACAACGCCACTTTGCAAAGCCGTATATAACTCCCCCCATGAAAGAGGTGTGGGGGAACCACCCAGGGCCTGTACCATTTCCATAGCTGTTTTACTTTTCATAACCCTTATCTTCATGCCAGTCAGATCATCAGGAGTTACGATGGGTTTGGATATGGTATAAAAACTCCGACTTCCTGCATCATAGAAACAAAGGCCCCTTAACCATTTATTTTCTGTGCTTAAGAGTAATTCTCTACCAATTTCACCATCCATTACTTTAAATCCGTGTTCCTTGGAACGGAAAAGATAGGGAAGTCCTAATACCTTATAATCATCTGCAAAACTCTCCATAATTGCAGCTGAGACTTTTGTAATGGCTAAACTACCAATTTGAAGCAGCTCCACACATTGCTGTTCAGACCCCAGCTGTCCGCTTGGGTAGATTTGGAGGGTAAGTTTTCCTTCGGAAATTTCTGCTAATCGTTTTTGCATATAAACCATTGCATTATGAACAGGATGTTCAGTTGGAAGTCCATGAGCCAGTTTTAAAGCCTTGGTGTCTTTCTTGATACTACACTGGTTTAGCAGGATAAAAGTAAGAGCCAATACAACAATCAATCCTCTCTGGAAGCTTTTAATTTCTTTTTTACGCATCTTTTAGGGTTTGATCGTTATGCCTTACTTTTTATAGATCGAATTGTTTGAATCCCATGTCTGGTTTTTTCTTCAAGTAATTGAAAGTCATTATTGGCAATTATTTCTTTTGTGATAAGCTTTGAGCCAATGCCAACTGATGTAACCCCGGCATTGAACCAGCTTTTTAGATTCTCCGGGTCCAGGCTAACTCCTCCGGTAGGCATAATATTTGTCCAGGGGGAAGGTCCCTTTATGGCTTTTACAAAGTCCGGTCCTCCAATTGATGAAGCAGGAAATATTTTCACAACTTCAGCTCCGAGTTCTTCAGCCTTAGATATCTCAGTAAGAGAACCACATCCGGGTACCCAAAGGACTTTACGGCGATTACAAACCCTGGCCATCTCTTTCTTCAAAATAGGAGAAACAACGAAATTAGCGCCTGACTGTAAATACATAGCACTTGTCCCGGCATCAATAACGGAACCTATTCCAAGAATCAAATCAGGAAAGTTGGAATTTACAAATTTACTAAGTTCAGAAAATATTTCATGGGCAAAATCTCCCCTGTTAGTGAATTCAAAAACACGTACCCCTCCCTGATAACAGGCTTGAATTACTTCTTTACATATTTTAATATCCGGATGGTAAAAAACAGGTACCAAACCTGTTTCTTTCATTGTTGTAAATACTTGATACCTGTGAAATCTGGCCATAAATAAAAAGTTTTTATCAGTAGCTACAAATATACTCAAAGCTTTGTAAATTCTATTTTTTCTTTTTCCCAAAGAAATTTCGGACTTTATTCATGAATTTCTTGCTTTTTTCTTTGTTTCTTAGTTTTTTCTCCTCGCGTTTTTGTAAACGTTGTTCTTTTTGAATTAAGCGGAGGGAGTCCATTTCCTTATTTTTCCCGAATAGTTTTTCAAAGAAACTTAATTCAGGGTTTTCTAAGGAGTAGTCAGGGCAGTTCAACATGTATTTGAGGTGTATAGGAAGTAAAGGAAACCTGCCAGAGGTGTATTTACGGATGGCAGGGTCTTTGCTTGTTTTTCCTATGAAACCGGCAAAAATAGGAAGAGCCATATAAGCCCCCTGACCCAAGCTGGTAGTCCTGAAATGAACAGATGGACTTTCTGCACCAACCCAGCATCCGGCGAGGATATTTGGTGTAAAACCAATAAACCAGCCATCGGCGTTATTCTGTGTAGTTCCGGTCTTCCCGGCTAACTCGCCATTTAAATGGAAAACTGTCCTCAGCGATCGTGCTGTTCCTGAATCAACAACTTCTTTTAACATATATATCATCTCCAGGCTGGTTTCTTTATCCAGAGCATTTTCTTTTTCCTTAAAAGGTCCGGGTTCATAGAGTATTTTACCATTTCTGTCTTCGATGCGAAGCAGTCCAATGGGTTCAACAGGACTTCCATAACGTAGGAAAGCTGAATAAGCCTGTAGCATTTCCAATAAAGATATTTCTACAGTTCCCAGGGCTATGGAAGGGACTTCAGGAAAATCACTGCTAATACCCAGGTCTTGTGCAAGGTTTATTACCCGGTGAATACCGGTTTTCATAATAACATCAGCCGCAATGGTATTGACTGAATGTGCCATTCCTCCCTTAAGTGAGTAATAACCTTCATAGTTGTTATTATCGTTAGCGGGAGACCAGTTATCGTAATCAGAATAGATTTTTCTTTCGTTTGGCAGGAAATCGCAGGGCTCCATACCATTTTTTAGGGCTGCTGCATATACAATTGGTTTAAATGTGGAACCAACCTGTCTTTTAGCTTTTACATGATCGTATTGAAAATATTTATGGTTAATGCCACCTATCCAGACCAGGATATTCCCGTTGGACGGGTCAATTGCCATAAATCCGGTATGCAGGGTTAGTAGTTCCTGGCGGACAGAATCAAGGGCACTTACTTTATAAGTACTTACTTCTTGTCCGGGTAAGGTGCTTGTTTTCTTTTGTAGTTCAGATAAGATTTCTTTTTCATCCAGACCTTTTAATTTAAGTGCTTTATATCTGCTACTGTTTTGGACAGCTTTTTGAAATATGGAAGGATTATTTTTCCATGGAGTGAGGTCCTTCCAATGGGCATTAAATTCTTTTTGCAATCTTGCCATATGTTTCTGCATAGATTGTTCTGCGTAAAGTTGCAGCCTTGAGTCTATGCTGGTATATATCCGTAGCCCGTCTGTTAAAAGATTTATTGTATCGCTGTACTTTTCCTTTAATATTTCTTCAACCTGGGTTCTGAGATGATTCCTGAAATAGGGAGCAATACCTGTATTGTGGTCAATCTTTTTGTATTTCAGGTTAATAGGGGTTTTGAACCATTTGACAGTTTCAGAATGAGATAAAAATCCTTGTGACTCCATTCTGTGGAGAACAATATTTCTTCTTTTTATTGAATTTTCTGGGTGGAGCCTGGGATTATAGGCCGTATTTGCAGCAAGCATTCCTATTAAGGTAGCTGCTTCAGCAGGATTCAAATCTTTGGCAGATTTGCTAAAAAAACGATGTGAAGCTGTTTCTATACCATAAATCTCTTCACCAAAAGGTACTGTATTTAAATATAGGTATAATACCTGTTCTTTTCCGTAAACCTTTTCAATCCGGTTAGCGGTTATGGCTTCTTTTACCTTATTTACCGGGAGCGACCACCAGTGGCTACCATTCCTTTGGTAAAGATTTCGTGACAGTTGCTGGCTTATTGTGCTGCCTCCCCCCTGTGACTTATTCCTGAAAATAATGGTTTTTACCAGTACACGTCCAAGGCTTATATAATCAATTCCTTTGTGTTCAAAAAACCGGGCATCTTCAGTGGCAACCAGGGCATTAATGATATTTGGTGAAAGGCCATCCTCCCCTGTACGTAACCTGTTCTCAATGAAATATCTACCCATTGATTTTCCATCTGAAGTAAATACCTCAGAAGCGGTATTGTTTTTTATTCTGCTTAATTTTTTTGTTGAGGGGATTTTGCCAAAAACCCCTATCCAGATTAGGAACATGAAAAGGGCAGAAAGAGAAATAGCCGTTAAAAACAGATTTAGGCTCAATTTAAGCCAGAAACTTGTTTTTTTAGATTTACGGGTTTTCTTCTTAGTTCTTTTGGGTTTCCCTGTCCCCGGATATTTTGTTTTTTGATTAACTGACAATTTGCAATATTAAGCTTGTTTAAATAACAATTGATTTGCAAAAATATTGTTTTATTTTTATTAATAGCCTGAGTTCGGTTAGAAACATTAAAACAATATTTCAGCTTTCAAAAAAGCAGGAGAGTCAGCTATTCATATCTTAGTGAGTCTGTTGGGTTTGCAGTTGCTGCCTTTACAGCCTTATAAATTATTGTAAGCCATGTAATACCCAGTCCCACAAGAAGTGATAATAGAAATTCGATTGGACTTAGGTTTATGCGAAAGTAAAAATCCTGGAGCCATCCTTTCATAATATAAAATGTTATTGGCCAGGCAATCAATACGGAGATTCCCACAAGAATTACAATTTCCTTTGAAAGTAACCATATAATATGGCTGATTTTTGCACCGTTGACCTTTCTTATTCCAATCTCCTTTGTTCTTTGCTCTACAGTAAAAGATGTCAAACCAAATAAGCCAAGACTTGCAATAATTATAGCTAAAAATGAAAATATTGCAATAAGTATTGACGTTCGTCGGTCTTCTTTATATAATCTTTCAAAATCCTGGTCTAAGAAGAAATAAATCAGCGGATCATTCTTTGTGAGGCTACGCCAAAGCTTATCAACTCTATCAATGGTATTCTCAATATCTGAAGTGTTTAGTTTTAGTGTTATTGAGCCCCACTTAGTTTCTTCTGGTTTAAAAATAAAGATATGTGGATAAATCCGATCGTGAAGTGATTCGTAATGAAAATCTTTTACTACACCTACTACTTTAAGATATTCCCATTTTTCCTCAGTACCCAATGGCCTCATAAACCGGACCTCCATGGGATTTTCAAGTCCGAATTGTTTTACTGCGCTTTCATTTATAACACAGGCCATGCTATCGGAGGTAAATTTATCAGAAAAGAATCTTCCATTTGCTATTTTAAGTTTATACACATCCGGATAGTTTGTGTCAATCCAGTTTGTATTCATTAAATAGGTTTTTTTTGAACCCTGTCCCTCTATCCAATAACCATTATTGTTATTGGGCCTGCCTGGAACGGCAGTAGAATGGGTGGCTTTGAGTACAGCAGGTAGCTTTTCTACTTCTCTTAAAAAGACATCCTGCTTATTTCCCAGGGCACTTGTTCTTCTAATCACTAAGAGTTGTTCTTTTTCAAAGCCCAGGTTCTTGTTCAGCATATAATTAATCTGACGATAGACTATAAATGAACCCAGTATTAAACTAATGGAAACAGTTAGTTGTATGATTACAAGTATGCTTCGGAATGAGCTCTTTTTCCTTCCTCCTGAATCTCTGTTACCCATTATTCTTAAGGGTTCAAAAGATGAAAGAAAGAAAGCCGGATATGCTCCTGCCATAAGTGAAATAAATACACTTAATAATAGTAATCCCGGAATAACAAACCAATTTCCTAAATAATCAAGTTCCAGCTGGACCTGAATTAACTTGTTGAAAAAGGGTAAAAGTAATTCGACGAGAACCAGTGCAATTGTTATCGATATTATTGTAAGGATTAAAGATTCAAGTAAAAATTGCCAAATCAGGTTTTTTCGGTTTGAGCCCATTACCTTTCTTATACCAACTTCTTTTGCTCTTCCGGCTGATTGAGCAGTAGCCAGGTTCATATAATTAATGGCTGCAATAATAAGAATTAGTATGGCAACCATTGCAAAAGTATATAGATAACGTTTGTCATTTGAGGGCTTTAAATCATGACTGATGTCAGTATCCAGATGAATGTCTTCAAGCCCCTGGAAAAAGAATCCGTATCTGTTTCCTGCATTTAAAAATTCTTCAAGTGAGGCGCCAAGGAATTTTTCCACCTCAGGTCCGATATGCCTTTCAATAAACTCAGGAGTTTTCTTTTGAAGTTCCTCTATAGAAGCTCCTTTTTCTAATAGGAGATAGGTGTTAAGATTGTTTGATAACCATTGATTACTGTTAGCTCTTGAATCAGTGATAAACGAACCAAGCATATTAAATGTGAAATGTGCTTTGTCAGGTACATCTTCCATAATACCGCTTACAGTATAATATATCGAATCGGTACCTATTTTAATCATTTTACCCATAGGATCTGTATTTCCGAATATTTTACCGGCAGTTGTTTTTGTTAATACAAGTGTATGCCGCCTGGCCAGTACTGTTTTGGGATTACCCTGAATAAGAGGTATGGAAAATATATCAAAGAAAGTAGAATCAGCGAGCATAAATCCATCTTCAATAAAACTCTTATCATTATATTTTACGATTGTTTGACCCCATTTATCTAACCTTACTGCGTTAATTACTTCCGGGAAATCATCAACAAAAGCAGCAGCAGCAGGAGAGCATGTCCAGGCTCCTTTTAGTTCTGTTTCCCCCATTTTGCCATCTAAATATAGCCGGTAAATTCGATCTTTCTTCAAGTTGAATTTATCATAGCTGATTTCATGAACTACAAACAAAGCAATGATAATACTGCATGCCAGCCCGATTGACAAACCAGAAATATTGATAAAGACGTATGCCTTATGCTTTACAACATGACGTAAAGCCAGTTTAAAATAATTTCGAAACATATATTAAAATTGGTTTTTCCCTTATAGCAATATGACGCTTAAATTGCAGAATTGTTGCAAACTATATGTTTTTAAATTTGAAATATTTGTTTGAGGATTTATTATTCTATAATCTTTCAGTATTTTTAGTCAATGATATTTAAGGTTTTTATTTTTTCTTGCATTATATCTTGCTGTTTATGGGCTTATTAGAGAAAGAAAGGCTAGTCAAAAGTAAACTTAACCAATGGTTAATTTTGTTAATCAGTTTAATGTTGATCTTATTTGTTGCATTTAAGTCAGCCATTACTTCCTTTACTCATGATGAAAGTTATACTTATTTGGATTTTGTTCATCAGTCCATAATGGATATTATTTCCTATAAAATTGCCTTTACAAATAACCATATATTAAATACTTTGCTAATGAAGGTATTTGAGTGGGGATTTGGAGCTTCTGAGTTCGTATTACGATTGCCCAACTTGTTGGCTTTTATTTTATATCTCGGTTCATCTTTTATGCTTATTAGAAAGGGTGGGCAGAAACTTATGATTCCCTTTTTTATCCTGCTGACATTTAATCCGTATCTGCTGGATTTTTTTGGATTAGCGAGGGGCTATGGACTTTCTATTGGATTCATGGTTGGTGGGCTGTATTTTCTCCTGAAATATTTTGATACATACAAAAATAGCAACATAGTGCTTTTTAACTTATTTGCTTTTTTAGCTGTTTTAAGCAATTTTACTTTAGTATATTTTTGGGCAGCAGGCTGGCTAATATTTAATATTTTGATTTTTCTTGAGTTTAGGGTTTTTAACAGGAATAAGGGTAAGCGGAAGTTGAATTTATTCAAACTTAACTCCTGGAATCTTATTTCTCTGTTTGTAGCCATCCTTTTCCTATATGAACCATTCCGTAGAATTATAAAATTTGATGTAATTGATTTTGGAGGAAACTCGGGTTTTATCAGGAACACCATAGGAATGCTTGTAATTAGTTTGTTTTATGATAACCATATTCCTACAATATTATTATCTGTCTTAAAAGTTCTGATCATTACTTTTAGCCTATCATTGACTTTATTAATTTTTATTAGAATAGCCAAAAAGGATATTAGTTTCTTCAAGGCATATAAGCCCTTAATTGTTTTAAACTTCATGTTGATTATCATAGCTATTGAAACAATTATTCACCATTATTTGTTTCATACAGGCTTTCTAATGGGTAGGTTTGCTTTATTCTTATTTCCGCTGTTTGTACTGAATGTCGTGTATTCTGCCCAATATTTATATGCTTCAGGATATCAGAGGATTGTGACGGTATGTTTGAGTATAATGCTGCTTTTTGTTCTGGCAAATGTTTTGATTAATATTAACACTAATAGCTATCGGGACTGGTATTACGATATGGGAACAAAAAGGGCAGTAAAAGAATTAGTATTCAATTATGAGCTAAGCCTGGAAAAGCCTTCTGAAATTAAACTTGGTGTAAACTGGCTTTTTGAACCAAGCATGAATTTCTACCGGAAAACATGGGATTTGAATTGGCTTTTACCAATTGACAGGGAGGGGCTGACAGAAGAAGATGACTATGATTATGTTTTTAAAACAGATTCCGAAGTTAAAAATGGAATTAGCGGAGAGGTCATTTTTTCATCTGAAAAAGCAGGGACTATATTAATTAAACGAGACCAGAAATAGTAGAGATGTATATGAAAAAGATTTAAGTAGTGCCTGCAAGAAAACACCTATTTTTTAAGTCTTTGATAAGAAGGCGTCAAAGACAAGGCTTTCGAAGTCTTGAAAACCAAGGAGTTTACTTTCGTAAATGACTGTTTTTAAGACGAGAGTAACGCAGTATTTGACGTTTTCTTGCAAAGACTAAGTAGATACCAATTTTAAATTAATGGACAATGAATAACCAGCTTCGGCAGATTCAGTCAGTTAGTTGAATTAGAATGGTTGAGCTATTAATTTTCTGAAGTCAATTCACATTTATCGATATGATCATCATTTGTGTCAATTACCTGATAGGATTTATCCACAATTAAATCTGCAAGGGGTTTTAATGAAACTACATTTTTATGCTCCTGCTCCAAAATTTCTAATCTGAATTCACTCATAGCCTCTTTCATCCGAATAATCTGATTTATCTTTGTTTCATGATAGGTAAGGTCAATAAAGACCCTCAGATCAACATCATTGGTTTTTATTGCATACAGCCCATCAATTACAAGAAAGTCTATTTTGCTAAAATCAGTTATTAATCTGTCAACTTGCTCAGGAATTAAATCAACGCATGGAAGCATACATTCCTGGGCTTCCCTAAAATCACGAATTGTCCTGTTGATTCTAATCCAGTCATATTCCTTAATACCAACTTTGTCAATTCCTTTATTCCTCCTCCATTCTTCCCGAAGCAATGGCGGGACTTTGTAATAATTATCAGTATGAATTACTTTGGCACGGATATTATTCTGTTGAAGAGTTTTTCCAAGCGAATGTGCCAACTCAGATTTTCCGGAGCCGGATTCACCCGAAATAGAAACAACATACCTGTGCCCGTTTTCTATTTTTTGCAGGTCATTAATAACGTAATCTTTTATAGCGCATGCCGCTTCTTTGTGCATATCATTAATAAGGAGTATATCACCTAGCATATTTCAATATTTTTAGCTTATTTTTAGAATGAATGGTTTATTGTTTGGTGATACGTGTATTTGGCCACAAAGGTTAATTTTTATTGTCTTATTTGTATCATTCTTTCCAATTATTTCAATATTATTTTTTGAAATATTAACTTGATATATTGTATCCCTGAAAGTAAAATTAAATTTAAGCCTTTCCCAATGTTCTGGAAGATTTGGACACAATACGGGATGCTCATTTGAAAGGTCCAGGCCTGCAAACGAATCCAGTACTGCATAGCTTGTTCCTGCCATTACACCACAATGAATGCCCTCTCCGGTTGTACCACCCTGGATGTCAACATAATCACTTTCCAAAGCTTCCATATATAATTTCCAGCCCAAATCGTTCTGTTTCACCTGTAAAGCAAGGCTGGCATGCACCAGACGGCTCAGTGTAGAACCATGTGAAGTCCTGGATATGTAATATTCAAAGTTTTTTGTCAAATAATCTTCAGGGACTTCATATCCAAGACTTGTAATGATTCTTGTTACCTCCTTCTCAGGAAGGTTATAAAGCGTCATAAGGAAGTCAGCTTGTTTTGACAACTTATATTCATCCGGTGATTTCCCTTCTGCCTTTAAAATGCGGTCTAGCCTGTGGATGTCTTCATATTTGTTGTTGTAGTACTCCCAATCGAGCTCTTTCAGATCGAAGTATCCTTTGAACTGAGAAATTATACCTTCTTTTGAAATCTCAAGATTGAGTTTTCCTTTAATAGATCTCCATCTATCTGTTTCTGTGTAGGTAAGATTAATTTTATTAAAAATTTGATCACAATCTCTATCAGGTAGCTTATTTATTATTTTAAATGCAACTGATAATACCCAGCTTACCATTATATTTGTATAAGCATTGTCCTCCAGTCCTTCTTTGCCTGAACCTGGAATCGATTCATGAAACTCATCTGGTCCCATTACCTTATCAATATGGTATCGTTGAGTTTCATCATTATAATTAGATTTACTGGCCCATAAACGGCAAATTTCAAAAAACATCTCAGCACCGTATTGAATCATAAAATCGAGATCATTCGTGATCCAGTAATAATTCCATATATTATATGCAATAGCCAGGGAAACATGGCGCTGTAATGAGCTGTAATCATCCCCCCATTCTCCCGAGATTGGGTTTAGGTGAACTATCTGTGTCTCTTCCCTGCCATCACTTCCACTTTGCCAGGGGAACATGGCTCCCTTATAACCATATTCTTTAGCATATTCTCTGGCCTTATCAAGCCGCCTGTATCTATATAAAAGAACAGATTTTACAACTTCAGGGAAATGAATATTAAATAGTGGTAATATGTACAGCTCATCCCAAAAAATATGTCCTCGATATGCTTCTCCATGGAGTCCCCTGGGGGCAATACCTGTATCCTGATTTATATAATGAGGAGATGCCGTTACCAGGCTATGGTAGAGGTGCATTCGAATCAGTTTCTGAGCATACCTGTCACCATCAATTCTGATATCCATCTTATCCCACAGTTTAAGCCATGCATCTTTTGACTTATTGAGTTCCGTCGAATAGTCTGCAATTGAATGAATAATCTTTTTTGATATTTCCAATGGGTTATTTATACCTTCATCCATGCTTGTGTATATGCTTACTAACTTATGAACTGTAACCTCCTGGTTTTGTTTAGCATTAAATGAGTAAGATATAGTTGTAACACCTTCTTTGTGAGAAGACCTGGTATTATATTCAAAATCATCCACATCTGAACTTATAGTTTGTTTTGCACTTAGGGCAATACGGATATTTGAGCTTGTAGTCTTTGTTTCAAGGGAACTATAATCTCCGTCAATTGACTCAGAAACTGGTTCCAGCTGCTTTTGATTTAGCTCCTTATATCGTTCAACTCCAGCATTAATGTGATTGCCATTTAGTTCAGATTGAACCTCAATTTTATCTGAATAATTAAGGGGTGC
Source organism: Bacteroidales bacterium (assembly GCA_029935275.1). Taxonomy (GTDB): domain Bacteria; phylum Bacteroidota; class Bacteroidia; order Bacteroidales; family VadinHA17; genus JANTGF01. The sequence goes on from JAOZKQ010000002.1 coordinate 26,688, forward strand.
AATAGAAAATTGTAATCCGGCAAGATGAGGATTGTCCATGCTGGCAAATCTTGAGGAATTAATTTTGGTGCGTCTGCCATTTGAGTCTTTCACAATCATTACTCTTTTCAATTCACCTGTTTTAAGATCAAGATAACGATGAATCTTTTCAATTTCATAAGCAGGCTCAGGTTTAAATTCAAACCATTCATTGCCCGCAATTCGAAATCGTATTGGCAACCAGTTTGGAATATTAACGAAATCTTCATTTTCCAGATTCCGTCCAGCTACTTGTGAAATCAACCTGTTGTATAATCCTGAGATATATGTACCGGGATAGTTCACTTTGTTGGCACTACTTTCTTCAAGTGCTCCACGAGTACCAAAATATCCATTTCCAATGGTAAGCAGGGCTTCCCTGGATCTTTCCTTATCCTGATTGTAATCGTAGTATTTCAATTGCCAGGAATCAAGTTCCATTCCTTCTTCAAACCATTTATTTATGGAAGACAGGCTTACCTCCGCGAGGTCGGTAACAACAATATCAGCTCCGTTTGTTTGTAATTCTTGCACATTATCCTCGCGTGCAACACCAATCACCAGCCCAAAATTTCCATTTGCTCCGGCCTGGACCCCGGAAACAGCATCTTCAACAACCACCGCACGATGATATTTTACACCAATTTCATCGCATGCTGTGGTGAAAATGTCAGGTTCAGGTTTTCCATTAAGTCCCAACTCTACAGAAACAACACCATCGATTCTTGTTTCAAATAAATCCAGTAAACCGGCTGATTCAAGTACCGGTTTGCAATTCTTGCTTGAGGAAGCTACCCCAATCCGAATACCCTTACTTATTAAATCTTTAATAAGTTTAACAGTCGATTCATATACCTCAACGCCTTCTGTATCAAGAACATCATTAAAAAGTTTATTTTTACGATTTCCCAATCCGCAAACGGTTTCTATTTCTGTATCATCTTCAGGATTGCCATAGGGTATATCAATACCTCTGGATTCAAGAAAAGATTCAACTCCTTTATACCTGGGCTTCCCGTCAACATAGGGCAGGTAATCCTGTGAATGAGTAAATTCCTTAAATGGTTCACCATGGTTTTTCTCTCGTGATAAGAGAAAATTGTCAAACATTCTTTTCCAGGCAGACCCATGCACGAGGGCAGTTTTTGTAATTACCCCATCGAGATCAAAAATTACCCCATCAAAATTTAACATAATATTGATTTTGTTACTTTAAAACTTGTTTAAACCGTTAAGATATTTAATTTTATGGAAGCATTGATAAAAAAAATGATTATCCTAAGATTTATTTTATTAATGCATGAAATTTGAATCATTAATTTGTGTCCGTCCATAAAGTCGATAGTTTTAATTAATAGGGACAACACAGCCCCTAAGT
>JAOZKQ010000382.1 GCA_029935275.1 Bacteroidales bacterium
AAACGATGTTTGGAACCACCAGGTATGCTGATGAATTAAGTAAGAAAACTGAAATCATCTTACAAACATTATACGAATGGAACCAGGCTACACCTTCAATGGTTGAAAAAGCAAAACAGATAAGAACTGAACTTGAAGAAATTAATCTTGTTTTTAACGGTTACGAGGCAAAAGCAAGCTGGGAAGAAGTCCCCCCTGGACCCCAGCCACTTAACAGAAGGCTCCGTTATCTTATGTACACTCATAATAGTAATACTTCTGCAATTACAAAAACAGAAAAAGATGCTTATGAAATCCTTAAAGAAGAGCTACCTCCAGTCATTAAAAACCTGAATGAAACAGGCAGCAAAATTGAAACATTACAAAGGGAAATGCAGGATATGGGAGCTCCATGGATACCGGGACAGACCCCTGAGCTGTAAGTCAAATTATATTTTAGACCTCATTTCTCCGGATTACTTTTCATGAATAAACTCGAAACGAAGGCGATAATAAAAATCGTCTTCGCTTTTTTAACCCGTTATTACTGCAAAAATCCGGGTCACCTAATGAAGCCTCGTATAAAGTTGTAATAATTCCTTATACCTAAATCAGGTTATTAAGATATATCCCATTTCAGTAACCTTTTTATTTCAACTCCGTAACAACTTATATCTGTTGAATTTTTAAAATATATTAAATTTTCAAATCAGTATTTTGTTTTCTTATTTTAAATAGCATATCTTTGCTTTTAAGGTAGAAGGCGATTATAGAGCTATTAATTTTATATAATATGAAAAAGTTATTCATCATCGCTGCGGTTTGTTTCTTACTGGGATTGGGCTTTGCTTCATGCAATAATGAAGTTTGTCCCGCATATGGACAGGCAGATGTAGAACAACCAGCTAAGCTTGGTTAGTAGGTCAACATCTTTCCATTCCTCCCAAAGCAACAAATGCTGAAGGTTCTGTAAGCTTCACCTGCTTAATTTTTTTTTGGGTTTACCATGAAGAGAGTAATTTTCTTATTGGCTTTCTTCTTAATTATTGTAACTGAGGTTTCTTCACAGGGTGACATAGATGATCAGCAAAGGCTATTTTACCGAAACGAAAAAACATGGGGAGGAAATCTAAGTTCAACAGGTTATGGAGCAAGTTTCAGATATGCCAAACGGATTAATTTCTTTAACCAAAGACTTTATGAAGTGGGGTTTAATGTCATCAGGCATCCAAAAGAAATACGTATAACCAATCCTTATTATCCCGGCAACCGGGGCTTTGTTTTCGGCAAAGAAAATTTCTTTTTTAATCTTCGTGGTGGAATTGGTTTTCAAAGAACAAAATACAAGAAATTAGATAAAGGCGGGGTTGCTGTCAGGTTTCTATACTCCGGTGGTATAACTTTAGGGTTTTATAAGCCTGTATATTATGAGGTTTACCAACAAACCTCAAACAGCACCTATATTATTGTTACCGAGAAATTTAATCCTACTCTTCATTCAGCGCAGGATATTGTTAGCCGTGCTTCTTTTTTTAAGGGATTTAATGAATTAAAATTATCTCCGGGTATTTTTGCCAGGGGAGGAGTTAACTTTGAATTTGGAAAAGCAGACCCCATTATTAGCTCGCTTGAAGTAGGTGCTACACTGGATGTTTACTTAAAAAAAATCCCGATTATGGCATCTTATGATAACAGGCAAGTATTCCCGGCTCTCTACATAAGTTTCCGTTTTGGTAAAATAGTTGATCCTAAATCTGAAAAGAAATTAAAGTACATGGAAGAACAAGGTAAAAGTTCCTATTAAAGGAGTTCTTGTATAATACATGTTATAGAACTATTACCGATCACTTTTATATTTATAGTACAATTATAACTGTTTAAAACTGCAGTACTGTTATTTTATTAACAAATTCTCATTAAATCCAGGATTTTCTTTGATAAAAGCGAATTATTACCTAATTTTGTGCGATTTTTTAACCAAAATAATAGTATAAATTATGTCAAAAATTAAAGTTGCCATTAATGGCTTCGGTAGAATTGGACGAAATGTATTTAAACTTGCATTAGAACGTCCAGAAATGGAAATTGTAGGAATTAATGACCTCACAGATAATAAAACTCTTGCCCATCTGTTGAAATATGATTCAACCCAGGGCAAATTTGACGGAACTGTTGATTATAATGATCAGGGTATTATAGTGAATGGAATAACCTATGGTGTTAGTGAAGAAAGAAGTCCGGCAAATATCCCATGGTCTAAAACTCCGGATGTGGTAATTGAGTCCACTGGTGTTTTCAGAGCAAAAGAGAGTGCCAAAGGTGGCTATGGCGATCACCTGAAGAATGGAGCAAAAAAAGTAATCCTTACTGTTCCTTCGAAAGATGAAATTGATAATATGATTGTTTTGGGCGTTAACGACGATGCTTTAAGGGCTGAAGATGTTTGTGTTTCTAACGCATCCTGTACAACAAATTGCCTGGCTCCTGTTGTAAAAGTTTTAAATGACTCTTTTGGTGTTGAAAACGGCCTCATGACCACTATCCATTCTTACACAAATGACCAGAGTATTTTGGATATGCCCCATTCTGACCTTAGAAGGGCAAGATCTGCTGCGGTTTCTCAAATACCAACAACTACCGGTGCTGCAAAAGCTGTAGGTAAAGTTATACCTGAACTTAACGGCAAACTGGATGGAATGGCTATCCGCGTTCCTACCCCTACAGGTTCATTAATTGACCTGGTAGTAAACCTTAAAACAGAAGCTACAGTAGAAGAGATCAATGCAGCCATGAAAAAAGCAGCAGATGGCCCGATGAAAGGAATTCTGGAATACACTGAAGATCCAATTGTATCTGTTGATATTATTCACAATACTCATTCATCAATTTTTGATGCACTTTCTACTATGGTTAGTGGAAAAACTGTAAAAGTTCTTTCCTGGTATGACAATGAGTGGGGATATTCTGCACGTGTTGTTGACCTTGTTGCAAAATTATTCTAATTAGTTTGTCTATAAAGTTCAACTTTTGCGTTGTTGAACAGTCACTAATTAGTGTTTTAGAAAGAACCACAAGAAATATCTAAAAAAGCCCTGTAAAT
>JAOZKQ010000383.1 GCA_029935275.1 Bacteroidales bacterium
TAATCAGTTTTTAAAGCACGCAATATCTTGAAATTTTATTTTTTGGAGAATCATATTTGAGGAACAAAATGTTGTAAATTTGAATGTAGTCAAAGTTTAAGACTGTAACCTTCATTAGTATCGGGTCTGAATTAAAGAAAGAGTAGCTAATAGCCATAACTAAGGCATGTAAAATGCACTAAAAACACAATGCGATGGTAGGTGAATTATATTGAAGAGCCTTCCTCAAAATCTAAAGTATTTAGGAAGGAATACTATTTGAAGATCATTTAAGGCTTGTAAGTGTCATAATTAAGTATGCTGAATGATGGTATAGAAAAGAAAGCTCTTCATTCTAATACTTATAAGCTAAATGTATAGGTGTATTTTATCATGATGGTACGCTGGGAAATATTAGGCAAATGAGGAGTCTCCCGGTTTAGGTTAGTATTTCGTCCCTCATTGTAAACAATATATAAGTCATTGCCTTCCCTGGGATTATATCGGAATCTTATGTTGGAACCAATGGCATCTATGGCACTATTGTATTGAATGAAAGCGCTTAGCGTAAATTTGGTGCTAAGCATATATAAAATTTTAATCCTTCCAATCTGGGCATTGAATGATTCTCCTCTGTCTTTAAAATTTAGCTGATTGTACTGATATTCAATGCCTAAATTCAAGCTCGATGAAATATTCCAGGTAGGGTTCACATCAAAGGATAATCTGGTCCCATCATAGAATTGACCAATATTCGCCATAAAAATTGCCCATATAGGTTTGGTGCCCGGAGTGATGAACATTATTTCTGAATTCCAAAAGTGGTATTTGCCTATAGGTATTCCTGCATCGTCTGAAAAGTCAAATCCTTCATCAACATCTTCTGTGTTATAAATAATTTGGAAATTCCCCTGGAAAAGATTTTTAGTTTGGAATTCCCAGCCCGGGCCAATTTCAACAGATTCAAGTGACCTGTCTTCAATCCTGGAAATATAAGATCCTCTTAGGAATATATTGTGACTATAAAGTTTGGATCTTTCACCAGGTAACCATCCCCATTGTACATTGTAGCCATATCTGGTGTAATTATCCCTTGCCTCAAATCCGATTCCCGGGTTAAAATCTTCTCCTGACCGGGAATAGGAAAAGTTATACGCTAGTTTTTTAATTGTTCTTCTTTCCCAACCCAGGCGCAATTTGGCAGGCGCAAGTGAGAAAGGATTATTTGTGGCTTCTGTTTCAAAACTTTGTGCCCATTTTAAGTCGATATAATCATCGCCAAAAATTCTAAAAATACCATCTACACCATAGCTAATATTATATTTGCCATCTATACCAATTCTGGAGGTCATAATTGCACCCAAATAACTATATTCGTTAAACACCTGTCGCCTGGCCCTAAGGACCCCAAAATTTTCTGAAACTAACAGGGTTGAGTCTTGCAGGTCATGTACTTTAGAGTATCCTTTAGCTTCTGCTGTTTGCATATTCAGAAATCCAACATCCCATTTTCCTACTCGCCCAACCAACCTTGCACCACCGTAAATAGGAACTATTATACCCTCATATAGACCAATATTTCTACTGTAGAAAAGATTATTAGGCCCTCCGAGGTTAAAGTCAAAAACGGATGATCGCTCCTGGAAAAATTGTCTTTTTTCAGGAAAAAATAGAGAAAAACGTGTAAGGTTTATTTGCTGATCATCAGCCTCAACCTGGGCAAAATCTGTATTAATAGTAACATCGAGGGTAAGGTTAGAAGTTATCCCGTATTTTAAATCCCCACCTACTTTGAAAATAGGCTCACTCTGATAGAGGTATTCAGTTTCAGCATGGTTTAAAGTTGAACTTTCCTGCCAACCAACTAAAACATAGGGTGTTAAATATATGGGTTTCTTTGGTTTAATATCTTCAAAAATAATTTCCTGTGCCTGTGATGGTTTTAGAAAAGCAAAATCACCATATTTGGGATCAATTAGAGGGTACATTATGGACTCGCTGTTATTAGGAATCCAACGCCAGGTTATTAATCCCATTGTGGTTTTACCTTCTGTCTCCTGAAAGCGTAAGCTGGAAATAGGTATTCTAAGTTCAACAAACCAACCTTCTTCATTTACTGTAGTTTTTACATTCCAGAAGGTATTCCAACTATCGTTAAAAGGCATTTGTCCATTACTGGTATTTGCATCATTAAAGACTGTGAAGTCGGTTCTCTGGCCCGATGGTGTGGTGATAAAACAAAGAGCGTTTTCATTATCGTTAAAACTATCAAATACTACTCCAAAACTATCGCTGTTCCCTCCGAACTCATCTCTTTTTTTTGTTGTGTTTCGAATTGTTGAGGCATCTTTGGTGTAAAGTCGCCCGGAAACATAAACGTAAGAATCATTGTAAAAAATCCTTATTTCTGTTTTTTCTGAGGGTTCTCTACCAAAATTGGGCATAAACATAGCAACAGGTAAAGTTTTAACCTGATCCCAGACTTCTTCAAATGGTGAGCCATCAAAGTCAATATCAGTCTTAATTTTAGGGATAACAAGTGGTTCCTGCCCGTTTAAATTCAGGGGAATAATTATGCCAACAAACCAAATAAGCAGTTTGTTGAAAAATATGATCAGCCTGAAGAGCCTTTGATTCACTTTGAATAAAAATTTGGGTTTGTTAAGATAAGGAAAATCCTGACTTTTTAAAATTATTCTGGAAAGTCAGGGAAACTTTTAATTTTTAAATTTCCTGTTAAAGTTAGTATCTTTGAACCCCGAGAGGAGAGATGCAGGAGTGGTTTCCTCAGGGAATTATATGATCTTTGCAATTGTTTTCAGGAGAGATGCCGGAGTGGTCGAACGGGGCGGTCTCGAAAACCGTTGTGCCTTTACAGGCACCGGGGGTTCGAATCCCTTTCTCTCCGCAACATTCAAAAAGGCATCCACGGAAGTGGATGCTTTTATATTTCAGGCATGCAGGGATGAGCTTGCTCATTTCATTGCAGGCCTGAAATATAAAATACTGCGGAGCAGGACTTTTTGAATGTTGTAGCCCTCCCCTCTGGGAAAGCCGACCGCAGGGAGGCAATCCCAGCTTTGTAGTACATGTT
>JAOZKQ010000384.1 GCA_029935275.1 Bacteroidales bacterium
TTTTTAACTGATAAGCATAACCGGGACGGTCGCTTCTGTTGTTCATCTTATAAAGAACATCCGACCTTCCATTCTCACTTAGTACCCGAACCAGAAAATGATAGCCAATATCGCCGGATGTTAGTGCATAATCATTTTGCTTAATTGAATCAATAAGATTATTAAAGACATTTTCCTTATCCTGCACTGGAATCATTCCGCTGTATAAAGACATGGCATAAGCAGTCTGGCTTCCGGTAGAGCAAAGACCTGTTTCAGCATTGTAATACTCTTCGAGAAATGCCTCCTGTATTTTTACAGATAAAGTATTAAATACTTTATAGTCATCATCAAAGCCCATCTTTTTAGCAACTTTAGCAATTATCTCTAGATCATAAAAATATATTAATGTTGCTGTAACAGCTTTTGGGGTTAATTGTGCTTCACCTGGAAACCCGGGGCCAAGATCATACCAATCACCCAGGCCGTGATCAAGCATATTATTTTGCGACTTGCTTTGCAAATAGGCAACATATCGTTTCATCATTGGATATGCTTTCCTAAGTATCTTTTCATCACCGTACCATTTATATACCAGCCATGGAATAATAACAGAAGCACTCCCCCACTCAGGTGAGTTCCGGAACCCACCTGAAAAAGGAACATACTCAGGTGCAATATCGGGAACCAGTCCATTTTCGAGCTGGGAATCAATCATATCATCAACAATTTTACTGTAGAAAGAGTGAATATCGAAATTATAATGCATTGATGGGCCAATCAGATAAATTTGCTCAAGCCAGCCCAGTTTTTCGCGATGGGGACAATCAGTAGCAACACTTGCCATATTGCTTTTAATTCCCCAATTAATAAGTTCGAAAATTTGATTAAAAAGAGTGTCGGAGCAACTGAACGAACCCACCTGTGGTGATGAATTGCGAGTATGAAGCATTTTCAATTCCCTGATCTCCGTTTTCTTATCCGGATTTTCCGCTTCAATAATCTCAACATCGGCATATCTGAAGCCATAATAGGTAAATCGTGGTTGCCACTCTTCAATTCCTTCACCTTTAAGGGTATAATTGAATTCATACGGGCCACCACCACTTTTCTGTGTAATGTCCCCCTCACTATTTACAAGCTCATCAGGACGTATTCGAATACGGGCTCCCTTATTTCCACTAACTTTGAGCGAAATAATTCCGGAAGCATTTTGCCCAAAGTCATAAATTGTTCTGCCTGTTTTTGATATTGAAACTTTCTGAACTTCAAATTCCTGCATAACTTTAAGAGGATAATCCAGCTCAGGTTTAAGTTTTGAAACAGAATCATCTGTTATAACAGGTATTTGCCATTCAGAATCATCAAACCCGGGAGCATTCCAACCTTCCTGTTCAAGATTGGCATTATAATCCTCACCTCCAAAAATACTGCTGAAGGTAACTGGCGAAGGTCTAACTTTAACTGTATTATCTGAAATAATATTTTTTACTGAACCATCCTCATATTTCAGGATAATATTAAAGATTAATTTGGGATATCCATATGCAATTACCAGTTTACGGTAGCGCTCACGGTTGATATTATAAAAGCCATTGCCGACAATCACACCCAATGCATTATCTCCTTTTTTTATAAGTGATGTTATATCATAAGTATTATACAGGTACCGTTTTTGGTAATAAGTCCAACCGGGCGAAAGAAAACTGTTGCCAACCCTATCTCCATTAATATACAAGTCGTAATGTCCTAAGCCACAAATATTAATTATAGCTTCCTTAATCGGGTTATCGGCAGTGAACCCCTTGCGGAACATTGGAACAACTGAACGTTTTATGCATTTGTCAGCCAGCTTATCTCCTGAGCCATGAACCCCGGGCACAACCCTGAGGCTATCCTCTAGTTCTTCGTAAGCAATCCACCGGGCATTTGCCCAGGTATCAGAGGTTTCCTCCCCGGGTTTTGTATTTTTACAAGCTACCAAAAAGCTAAGTGAAATAAATAATAAGGCAAATTTTCTCATAATACCTGTAAATATAAAAGAAATACCTTAAATATCTTGTACAAAACGTTTCCATGTCCTTTGGACGATGGAAAGTTTTGCAGATTAGGGAAAGAGTATGAATCGGTAAAACGATTTATTCCAAAACAAAAGAGTATGGCTTATAAGGCGTAGTTTTGATATGGAATTTCCCATCTGAAATTTGAATTTTTTCACCGGAATAAACACCCCTAAGATTAACGGGCTGAGCATATTCGGCGTTCAGCTTCTCTGGTAGGGAAATTATGCAATCACCTGAGTTGCCTGCCTGTTCCCAAATACGTAGCAAGGTTCCCTCACCATCCGGGTTCGGTCCAAATGCAGTTAGCAGCATTCCCTTTCTTGAAAAGGATATTCCCTCTTTGAATACAGGAAGATAACCACCTTTACCTTCAGAAAATGCAGCTTTAAGCGGCATCCTGAATTCTTCAGATGGACTTATAAGGTCCTTCTCATTTTCATAGTTATCAATGCTCCAAAGATAAAAACGCGTATTCCATGAACCTTCAATCCACTCGGTAAAATTTGTACTCCACTGATTATTGTACAAATTAAAAAATACATTGGGCTTTTCAGGAAAAAATTCACCGGAGTATCTCCATAAACCGGGCCTATCGAGACTGATCCCCGGCACATCAGGGGAAGAAATTCCATAACCTGCCCCTTTTTCATCAACTATCGCAATTCCTGTATTCAGAAAATAATAATCAAAGTTAGACCCTTTAACAAAGTCTTTAACAGGGTCAACTACTCCACCAAGGCGTCCTACTTTAAATAAAGGGTTCTTTACATTGAGCGAAAACGGAATCCAACCTGCTTCCGGCCAGGGTTCTGCCTCTTTATGATTGATAGCCCATGTAAGCTCAACATATGGTTGTCCTCGATAAAGGGTAACAATTATGCTATAATCATGCGGATTGTTTTCATTCTTATCAAAATGCATAACTGCACTAACCTGCAGTTCATCGTACAGAAAGCTTATCCGGGCTGTTGACTCTTTAACTACGCGGTAAGGATCATCACTTAAACCCGGCCTTCCCAGTTC
>JAOZKQ010000385.1 GCA_029935275.1 Bacteroidales bacterium
GATTGGTATGATTATGGGGCCAGGTTCTATGATCCGGAGATAGGGAGGTTTACTACACAGGATCCACTAGCCTCAGATTTTGCTTCCTGGACACCTTATCACTACGTTCATAATAATCCCTTGATACTTATCGATCCAACTGGAATGTCAGCTGACTGGTTTGAAAATGAATTAACCGGAGAGGTAATGAATGTCAAAGGTGAAAGTACCATACCTGCAACTGAAGAAGCAAAAGGATATGTTCGTATGGGTGATGATGATATGTTTGGTGAAGAAAACATTCCAGAAGGTCCAGAAGGTACTGTTACAAGAATGAATGCCGAAGAATCTCAAGAATTCATGGCAGATCAAGGATATAAGTTTAAGCTAAAAGAGTCATACGAAGCAATCAGACATGATAACATTGGTGGGATTACACCTTCAGGAATGTCATATTCAGTAGAGAATAAAGCAGGCGAACGAATGGTTTCTGCTCGTACATACGTTAAACTTGGCTCTGGCCAAAAGTCTAGAATTAAACTATTTACTACTGACGAACACCCAAATTACTCCTATACGGGTTACACCCGGACAAATTATAGTTACAAGAGGGGTGGCAGATTGAAAATGGCTTTAAAACTAATAGGGAAGGGTACTAATGCATATAATGGCAGTCAAACTGGAGGAAACTCAAACATCAAGACTGTTTATAAATGGGAGGATGTAACATATCCTAAACTTCTTAAACTAAAAGGAGAATAACGATGAATAGAGTTTTTGCAATAATAGTATTCGCTTCCTTTCTGCTGGTAAGCTGCTCGCAGTCTGAAAAAATGAAGCGGTTTAATAGTTTTAAATCAGAGATTAACAAAGATTTAATTCATGAGTTTGAGAAACATTTACCTTTCTCTTACGATCATAGTTATATGGCTAAAATTAGATATGCGGCAAACTACTCTGCATTTGGTCTTGCTGGAGTTTCTGTTCTATACCAACTTGACGAGTCAGAATTCCATAAACAAAGAGATTCATTACTCAATAAGAGTATTGTTCCATTAAAATCGTATATCGATTCTATAGCTGTTGAAAGTTCAAATTCAGAGTTTTCTACTATGACAGTTGAGAATAAAATAATAGCCGTACCTAATGTGGATATTGACTTTTGTCATTATGGAGATACATGTTTGACATGGCAGGATCTCGAAATTGTGCTTTTGGAATATGGACAAACAGAAGCTTTCTCTGAGGCAATCACTGACAGTCCTGAATTAGTGGGTATAAGCTCTAATTATTCGATTGGTGCTATCTGCTCTCAAGATAAAAAGGAAATCATATACTGGTTTTTCATTTATAGTTTGGAATGATACAATGAAAAATAACAGTTATAGGAAAGCTTATGAATCCGATTTATTGAATATGATGACTATTTATAGAATTATAGATTTCATGAACTGCAGAATCATTATAACGAAAGAATCACTATTATAACGGCAAATGGAGGGTAGCAGTTTTTGTTGGTATGACTATGGGGCCAGGATGTATGATCCTGCTCTTGGCAGGTGGCATGTACCGGATCCGTTGGCGGAAAAGTACTCATCAATATCTCCATTCAATTATGTATTCAACAATCCAATTAAACTAATTGATCCTTTAGGCTTGGAAGCAGAAGAACCACCGGATGGAGCTGAGAATGACCAAGGTCAGAAATACAATACTGCTCTTGGACAATGGGTTACTCTTGACCAATATGAGAATTGGCAACAGTTACTTGAATCACAAAAGAAGCCTAAAAATGCGAACTATGTAGCACAAGATAATAGTTTTGAAGATGATGAAGTCACTATTGGTAGTGGTGGGTTTATATTTGGTGGTTCGTCAATAAGAATATATCCAACAAAGGGAAGTGGATTTTGGGAAACAAGTGTTTACTCAGGAATTAATCTAACATATCCTCTAGAATTTGGGCCAGGAGTTGGCTCAGGAGACCTATATATTAACCCTAACGTACTTGAAGAACTGAAAACGAATTCGCTAACCAAAATTCTAAACGAATATCCTGACGATTTTAAAAGCAAAGCAGGCGGATTCCTTCTTGGCGGAGGTAAGATAGAAGCATTCAAAGGAGGAACATTAGTCTGGAGTATTCGCTTCAATGGTTTTTTTACTGGCTATACAGCATCTTATGGCAAACTAAAAGCGTTTGAAAGTGGGACCTCAAGGAAGGATTCAATAAAAAATGCAATTATGAATTATCAGAATGTTAAAGGGGATACCTCTGTATACGGTAATTATATACGAAACAATGAATAGAACTAATCTCTCATGAATAAAAATAGAATCATAATTAGTACAATATTACTTTTCTACTTCCTGTTAAGTCCAAGTTGTTCAAATGGGACTCAATCAATTAATGAGATTAAGGAAAAGATTGATGCAATATATCATGAATTAGGAATTATCATCAATGATACAGTTTATACACACGATAATTCTTTGGTTATTGAGATTCAGTACATTAAAGATTATTATTTGACTGATGAGTCAAATGATTTAATAATATGCTTTCTCTTTTATCGTTTAGGAAATATGCTTGAGGATTTTGAAAGTGTTGTAGTAAGAACATTGTTTAAAGGATTATCTGACGATAACACTGATATATACAAGGCAAATTCAATTGAAAGGATGCAAAGTAGATTTGTAAAGAATATCCGATTTAGGAAAACATTTTTGTACCTAATTAAGAATTTGAATGCAAATGAGATAATAGGCTTTAATGAACTGATAATTGATACCAAAGTCGCAGCTCCAGATTTATTTAAACAGGAAGGAGAATTTTGGTTATTAGTTGAAGATTATACTAAATATTGTAATGATACAACTTCAGTCGCATTCAAATCAATGAATCTACTGCAGAAAGCTACAAAATTTCCTGAAAGACCATTTAAACCGGAAGTAATCGAAGGTATAATAAACCTTTGTAATGAGATTTGATTTGATGGAAATCAAATCATCAAACAGGCTTCTATTTTTCTTTAATTGGTATTATTTTTAACAGAGTTCTTTGATTTTACATTGGTACGATTA
>JAOZKQ010000386.1 GCA_029935275.1 Bacteroidales bacterium
CGGCACTCAATTGCATGCCCTTTCTGACGAATCTCCTTTTGTGTAAAATTCAATTTTCCCCCTGCTGCTATCTTTATCTGTTCAATAAGGATATCAATACCAGTAACAAGCTCGGTAACAGGATGCTCTACCTGGATTCTGGTATTCATTTCAAGAAAATAAAAATTCATATTCTTATCTACTAGAAACTCAACAGTTCCGGCACTATCATATCCTATTTCCCGAGAAATTTTAACAGCGGCTTCTCCCATCAAGTTCCTTGTTTCAGTATCAAGGGTAGCAGAAGGGGATTCCTCAATAATCTTTTGGTAACGGCGTTGTATTGAACACTCCCTTTCATAAAGGTGGATCACATTCCCAAATTTATCACCAAGAACCTGGATTTCAATATGTCTGGGTTCTTCAATATACCTCTCCAGGTAAACCGTTCCATCTCCAAAATATGATTTGGCCTCCCTGGATGTACTTTCCAGAACATCTTTAAGCTTATCCTCCTCATAAACAATCTGCATACCTTTACCTCCTCCTCCTGCCGCTGCTTTCACAAGAACCGGGAAACTCAGATCTGCTGCTTTTTTCAATAAAGTTTCCATAGATCCGGTAAGACCATCAGTCATTGGGATTCCTAGTTTCTTCACAAAGGCCCTGGATGCAATTTTGTTTCCCATAAGCTCAATAGCCCTGGTATTTGGACCTATAAAGACCAATCCGGATTTTTCACAGGCATCTACCAGCAAAGGATTTTCAGACAGAAAACCATAACCGGGATGTATGGCCTCACAAGCTGACACTTTAGCGTAGTGAATGATCTTATCAATATTCAGATAGGTTTCACTTAGTTCTTTTCCATCAAGCAGGTATGACTCATCTGCCAGTCTCACATGAAAGGCCTCTGAATCTGCTTCCGAGTAAACTGCCACTGACAGAATCCCCAAACTCCTTGCTGCCCTAATTACCCTAACAGCGATCTCTCCCCTGTTGGCAATCAATATTTTTTTAAATAATTCCATTTTAAGAAATGTTTTAATTCCGGTCAGAATCCTCAATCCATGCTGGCTTTCTTTTTCCCAGGAATGCAGCCATTCCCTCCTGTCCTTCTTCAGAGGCCCTTATATCCGCTATCATCCGTGCTGTTGACTCCAAAGCTGAATCCAGTGAATCCTTATTCGCAATATTAAAAAGAAGGTTCTTACAGTGAGCCATGGCTTTTGGACCACTCGTCCTGAGTAAATTAATGACAGAAAGAAGGTGATCCTCCAGCTCAACAGCCGGCAATGATTTATTAACCAATTTATAAGACTCAGCCTCTTTCCCCGTAAATCTCTTTCCACTAAGCATAAGCTCCCGCGAGCCAAATTCCCCCACCCTTTTGGTTACATATGGGGATATACATGCCGGAATAATCCCAATCTTTACCTCACTTAAACTAAAAATTGTACTTTCTTCGGCAAAAGCAAAATCACAGGATGCAAGTAAGCCGTTTGCCCCGCCAATAGCAGCTCCATGCACCATTGCAATGGTGGGCTTAGTGCAGGTATAAATGGCATAGAAACATTTTGAAAGGTTCAGGCTTTCCTGAAAATTCTCTTCGTAAGTATATTTTGAAACATCCCTCATCCAATTCAAATCAGCTCCGGCACAAAACGACTTACCTCTTCCTCTAAGAATAAGCATCCGAACTTCATCCATACTGTTTATGGAGTCAATACAACTAATAAGCTCAGCTATCATTACTTCATTGAAAGCATTGTGTATTTCAGGCCGGTTAAGCCAAACAATAGCCAGATCATTTTTTAATTCAAGTTCAATCGTTTTAAAATTCATTACTTAAAGTATTCATTAGGTTATAGCATGATAATTAATTATATAACAACTTATTAAATAATTTTAATAAATACAACAGAACCTTGCGGCCTTATTCATTCTACATTCTAAAAATCCCAAATTTCGTATCGGGAAATGGCTTGTTCAAAGACATGGCGATACCCATAGCCAATAGCTTTCTTGTATCAACCGGGTCAATAATACCATCATCCCATAATCTGGAAGTGCTGTAATAAATGGATCCCTCCTCCTGATACTTTTTCAAAATTTCATCCTTCAGCTTCTTTCTATCAGCTACTCTCATTTTTTCCCCTTTTGCTGCTAATTGCTCTTCTTTCACCTGAATAAGCACATCAGAAGCCTGCTCTCCACCCATAACTGAAATCCGGGCATTTGGCCACATAAATAACAGTCGTGGATCATATGCCCTGCCAGCCATGGCATAATTCCCTGCACCAAAAGAACCACCAAAAACCACGGTAAACTTCGGAACATTTGCATTTGCCACTGCATGAACAAATTTCGCCCCATCCCTGGCAATCCCTCCATGCTCATATTTTTTTCCAACAATAAAACCAGTAATGTTCTGAAGGAACAATATCGGAATCTTACGACTGGCGCAAAGCTCAATGAAATGAGCCCCTTTTAGTGCAGATTCTGAAAACAAAACTCCGTTATTTGCCAATATTCCAACAGGATAGCCCATCACATTAGCAAAACCAGTGACTAATGTAGGTGCATATTTCTCCTTAAACTCCTGAAAATAACTACCATCCACTATCCGGGCAATAATTTCACGGGCATCTACCGGTTTTCTAAGATCCATTGGTGCGATCCCATACAAGTCTTCAGGATCATAATAGGGGTCCTCTCCTGAGGATAAGGTTAACGGATGCTTTTTCTTAAGCCCCATCGTTTCAAAAATATTTCTACAAATCTGCAAAGCATGAGCATCACTTTCGGCTAAATAATCAGCCACACCCGATACAGAAGTATGGACAAATGCCCCACCTAGTTCCTCCGCACTAACCACTTCTCCTGTTGCAGCTTTTACCAAAGGCGGACCACCAATAAAAATTGTTCCCTGATCTTTTACAATAATCGTTTCATCACTCATAGCCGGAACATAGGCTCCCCCCGCTGTACAGGAACCCATAACAATAGATATCTGGGGGATCCCTATGGAAGATAAACGTGCCTGATTGTAAAAAAACCTTCCAAAGTTTTCACGATCGGCA
>JAOZKQ010000387.1 GCA_029935275.1 Bacteroidales bacterium
TTCTTGGTAAAAATATATATTTTTACGCATAAAAATTATACTATGAGCCACCTGATTGCCCCTTCTTTTCTGTCTGCTGACTTCAGCAATCTATCAAAAGACATCAACATGATCAATAAAAGTCTGGCTGACTGGTTTCACCTGGATATCATGGATGGGGTGTTTGTCCCCAATATTTCTTTCGGTTTTCCTGTCATTAAAACAATTAAAAAACAAGCAACGAAGCCGCTGGATGTACATCTGATGATTATTAAACCAGAACGATACATAGAAGCATTTGCTGAAGCTGGCGCCGATATATTAACTGTTCATTATGAGGCATGTACCCACCTTCACAGAACCCTGGATCAAATCAAATCCCTGGGTATTAAAGCCGGGGTCTCCCTAAATCCCCATACTCCGGTTTCTTTTTTAGAGGATGTAATAAATATGACTGATCTTGTTTTGATTATGTCAGTTAATCCTGGTTTTGGCGGTCAGAAATTTATTGAACATTCTTATGAAAAGATACGGAAACTGAAAACCATGATCAATTCCTCTGGCTCAAATGCCCTTATTGAGGTAGATGGTGGAGTTAACAATTCGAATTCTAATGCTTTGATTGAAGCCGGTGCAGATGTTCTTGTTGCCGGGAATGCCATTTTTGGAGCTGAAGATCCAATTAAAACAATTGAACTGTTAAAAAAAACATAACTAATCCGTACTTAAATTCAAAGCTAACTGACAACTGAATTTCTACCTGAAACTAATTCCCGTCAAGATAGTCCTGAAGATAAGAAAAAAGTTTTGTTAGCTTTCCGTCTTTTACTATGGTAGCCCTTTCAATGACCCCATCCTTATCCTCTCCTATTAAAGAAGGAAGTACATTCTCCAGCAATGCCTTCCCAAAATCTTCAGAGGCATTTCTGGGCAATTCACCAGGCAGATTATCCACTGCCATCACAGTAATATTCTCTTGTATGAAAGGATTTCCCTCCTCTTCCTTTTCAGGATTATAGCCATAAAAGGGCTCAGCAATGGTTGATGCCCTCAGTGTAGAAGGTACAGGCCCGTCAATATCACAACTTACATCCGCAATTATCCGGATTTTAAAATCATTTTCTTTCATATCATCTGCCGTCATAAAAACAGGAGATGAAGGATCCCAGAAATGGCAGGGGATCAGAAGATCAGTAACTTTTGTAAAAGGATAAAAAGTGGAATCATATTCTGCCGGATGATCAAAAAAATGCTGAAGGCTAAAGGGTTCTCCATCTTTTCTCTGAACATAATTATCAGGGTCAATTCGGCAAATCACCGCCTCAGCAAACTCATTAGTTAAAAAATCATCTACCGAAACCTCTTTCAGTTTCAAAGCAGAAAGGGTTTCCATTGCACCATAAGCGACCCTTCCTCCTCCTGTAACCAGAATTTTAATGGCAGGAAGTTTTACTGGTTTAAGTCCGGACATCATTTCATCCATATCATGGCATTCATAAGCCGGTTTCAGATGAAAATCACCTGAACGTTCACCCCATGCCCTGAGTCCGTTATAGGCTCCAACGATTCCGGCCCATCGTCCAAATGCTACCAATCGTACATGATTAGTAGCAGTCAGGTATTCATAGTCAATTAGTGTAATATTTTTTTCAACAATAGCTTTTAAGAGCTTTTGATTGTAAGGCTGTTTTTTTGCAGTATGTGAGAAGAACATATAAGTTTTACCAGGAATTAAAGCCGGAATATCAACCTCCTTCACCCCTATCAGGATTCCGGCATTTGAGATATCGTCAACAGGCTTAAAGCCGGATGTAATATATTCCTCTTCTTTAAAACAACGTATATCGCTTTTCTGTATTTGCAGGTCCAGCTCAGGAAATTTTCTGACCAGCTCAGCCCCTGTATTTGGCGTTATAGCAACTCTTCTATCCGGTGGGGTTTTTGTTTCTTTAATTACACCAATTGTCATAATAAGCTCATTCAATTAAAATAATTTATCAAATGTACAAAAAAGAATACAAGCCTTCCGACTTACATTACTTTACATATAAATTAACCATTGAAATAAATATGTACAAAGGGGAAGAAGAATTAAATTCTTTTGTAAAATAAACTATTGAACACAAAATAAATAAAATTCAGATTAGCGTATTTTTCTGGAAGACTGGAAGATTGCCCGCCTGACCGGACGGGCAGGGAAGAATGGAGAATTGGAATAATGGTTAGCTTCCACAAAATGTTATATCATAGCTTTAGATTTCTATATACTTATTATGTTATATTTGTTAAAAAATAAATACTATTACCATGTTTAGCAAAGAAACATATCTGAAAAGACAGCAGGAATTATTAAGCAAAGTAAATGCAGGGGTGATCCTGTTACTGGGAAATGAAGATAGCCCGATGAACTATACCGACAACGCATACTATTTCAGGCAGGACAGTAGTTTTCTATATTATTTTGGACTAACCCGTCCTGGATTATACGCTTTGTTGGATAAAAATAGTGGAAAAACAACTATATACGGAGATGACTTTACAGTTGAAGATTTTGTATGGATGGGAAAACAACCAGCCATTCAGGATTTAGTTACACGCTGCGGAGTAGAATATACCGGAACAGTTAAAGAGCTTCAGAACAGCATTAGCCAATCGATAAACCGGAAGGAGATAATACATTTTCTACCGCCATACAGGCCTGAACATACACTGAAGATCCATAAATTGCTGGATATTCCATTAGAAAAAATAAAAGAAGAAACCTCAAAAATATTGATTCGTGCCATTGTATCGCAAAGAAACTACAAAACAGAAGAAGAGTTAGTAGAAATCGAAAAAGGCGTGGACACTACTGTTGACATGCATGTTAAAGCTATAGAAATGCTAAGACCAGGCATGAAAGAATTAGATATCGTGATAGAAATTGAAAAAATAGCAAAAGCAAGCGGAGGAAATATTTCGTTCCCAACAATTGCAACTATAAACGGACAGTTCCTTCATAATCACTACTATGGAAATACAGTTAAGGAGGGGCAACTTTTCCTGCTGGATGCAGGCGCAGA
>JAOZKQ010000388.1 GCA_029935275.1 Bacteroidales bacterium
AGATCGCTCAACTCCACACTAATACTTTTAAATCTTTCCAGCAAACTTTCTGATTGAGGGAAAAAAGATCTGATCCTGTCAAGCAGGTTTCTAATTTCCGTAAGTTTAGCCATTAAAGATTCATCTTCTACATCAATAATATGCAAAACCCTGGTTATCGAACTTCCTATTTCCTCTGCATGGCTTAGCAGGTCCTGTTCATTTTCCAGCTCTTTATCTTCCTCTGCATTAAGCTGTGCTTTTTCAATCTGGTCATATTGAAAATTAAAGTAATCCAGGTCCTCTTTCGCCTTTCTGCTCTTTTCACTCAGGTTATCAAGTTCAGAGGATAATTGCCGAAAGTTTAAAAAGGCAGTGCGATACTTTTCAAGCAGGAGAGAGTTTTTTGCAAAGGTATCCAATACCTGTAGCTGAAACAGATTATTCCCCAGCAGTAAATTATGATGCTGGGAATGTATATCCACAAGCTTCATCCCCAGTTCTTTTAGAACATTCAGGTTAACGGGAGTGTCATTAATGAAAGCCCGTGATTTTCCTGATTTATTTATTTCCCTCCTAAGGCTCGTCCTGGATTCATAGTCCAGATCATTTTTATCAAAGAAATCCTTGAGTTTGTATTCACTTATTTCAAATACTCCCTCCACAATACACTTTATGGTTTTATCCAACAAGACCTGGGAATCTGCACGTTGTCCCAATATCAAAGACATTGCCCCCAGAAGAATAGATTTCCCTGCACCTGTTTCCCCGGTAATCACTGTCAATCCGGGAAAAAACTCAATATCGAGTTCGCGAATCAAAGCGTAATTTCGTACAAAAAGGGATTTTAACATAACAAAAACACAACAAGGTTTAAAGTCAGGAATGAGACCTATTCTCCCGTCTGGTTAATCTCATCATATAGTTTAGTATTTGATGGATCAATTTCCTTTAATATAAGGTAAACCCGTCGCTTCTGATCGGGAAAAGCTTCTTTAAAAATATCTGTAAACTCATCTGATTTAGCATCATAAACAACCTGTAGAAGAAAAACATAAGGATCGGGCTTATTCCTGGAAACAGTCTGTAACAGTTTCAGGCTTTCTTCTATCTGTGTCCTTCCGGTATTTGCATTTTCAACAAGCTTATCCATTCCAAGACGGTGATATTGGTAATAGAATTGCCTTACCGGGCTGTAATTATTATCCAGTAAATTCTGTGTCAACCAATAACGGTTCCTGTTTCCTGAATTACCAAATGCTTTCCAACCACCCTCCGGGGCATTCTGTGCATTCATAACTATGGTTTCTGCTTTTTTCAGATAAACATTGCCCCCTTCCGGAGAAAAAGTATCATAATCCAGTCCAATAATAGTAAAAGCATAATATGCTAAAATAGAAGTAAGGTTAGAGAGATGCTGGTTTTCATCAAACTCGAGTGTCTCATTTTCAATATACTGAACCATAAAATCATTATCCATAAAATTCAGGACAGTTGTTCCATAAGTTGAATTAAATACCGGCCTTCTTGACTGAACCTGTATCGAACCTTTAAACACATCTGTTCCCAGTTGCTCAGTAAGATTTATCAGAATATTACATTCAATTTTCTCATTAGCATCGAAAACATCCTGTGTCCAGGTACGGTTATTCATAAACTCATAAACAGCTGTTTGAAAAGTCTTGAAAATTTGCTTGTTACTTCCCTGAATTTGTTGGGTAAGAACCTGTACATTGCAACGAAGTTCCTGTGCCTTTCCAGAAAAGGCCTGAATAAATATCAAAAATAAAAAAATCGAAAAAAATCTTCTCATGTTTCAATAATAAACAAAATTATTGTCATCTACCGCTTTCTCAAAAAATCAGCCTGAATTAATTTAATAATATGTGAGACTATATCTTCAGCAACCTGGATTTTAGGTTTCAATTCAAATGATATAAGCTCTCCGGATCTGTCAATAATGCTAATTTTATTTGTATCATGTCCAAATCCTGCTCCCTGATCATTCAAAGAATTCAAAATAATCATATCAAGATTCTTCTTCTTCAGTTTCATTTTAGCATTAAGCGTTTCATTTTGTGTTTCCAGGGCAAAGCCAACTAACCATTGGTCAGCTTTTTTCATTGTCCCCAATTCAGCAGCAATATCCCGCGTAGGCTTAAGTCTGATTATCAAATCATCTTTACCTCTTTTTGTTTTTTGTTCAGCCGGAGCAACCGGGGTGAAGTCACTTACCGCAGCAGCCATAATGGCACCATCCATATATGGAAATAGCTCCAGGCTCTTTTCAAACATCTCATTAGCTGAAACAACATTATATATATTGACTTTTTTATTTGAAGGAACCAGGCTCATTGGGCCGGCAACCAGGTGAACCTCTGCTCCCTTAGCAGCAAGTACATCTGCCAGGGCTATACCCATTTTTCCTGAAGAGTGGTTACCTATAAAACGTACAGGATCAATGGCCTCATAAGTGGGCCCGGCCGTTAGCAGAATCTTTTTACCATGCAAAGCCTGCTCCTCATCCGCGGGTGTGAAAAAATCAATAAGCTTTTCCAAAATAACTGTGGGCTCTTCCAATCGGCCTTTCCCGGTTAACCCACTTGCCAGCTCACCTGTAGCTGCTTCAATTATGGAAACACCCATATCCTGAAGCGTCTCTATATTACGTTGAGTAGCAGGATGGAGAAACATATCCATATCCATAGCCGGAGCTATGATTACAGGACATCTAGCAGATAAAAAAACCGTAAGTAACAAATTATCCGCCTGGCCATATGCCATTTTAGCGATGGTATTAGCTGTTGCTGGTGCCACGAGCATTAAATCAGCCCATAATCCCAGATCTACATGATTTGTCCATTCTCCTGATTTCCTGTCAAACAAACCTGACAATACAGGATTAGCACTTAATGTAGAAAGTGTTAAAGGGGAAATAAACTCTTCTGCCGTAGCAGTCATGATGACTTTAACCTCAGCCCTGTTTTGGACTAATAGTCTCACCAGGAACGCGGCTTTGTATGCAGCTATGCTCCCGGTAATGCC
>JAOZKQ010000389.1 GCA_029935275.1 Bacteroidales bacterium
ATTGCTGATAAAATTGAAAAATTAGCATTTATATTTAATATGAATTTTGTAAAAGTTTGCTAACACTTATCTATTTTAAAATGAGAATAATCCTATCAGGTAAATTAGGAATTGCAATTGGAATCAGCTTAGCTCTAATTCTTAATGCATGTAAAGAGGATGAAAGCAAGAAGGACACAATTGATAGTTTTGAAGAGTTTTCCGAATTATTTTCTGATCCACCGGCTACATATCGAAGTGCTCCACTTTGGGATTGGAATGATGATATTACAAAAGAAGGAATTTCATTTCAAATGGAAGAATTCCGGAAAGCAGGTATTGGTGGAGTTTTTGTACATCCCCGTCCGGGCCTGATAACAGAATACTTATCGGATGAATGGCATCAACTTTTTGATTATACAGTACAAAGAGGGAAAGAATTGGGTATGCAGGTTTGGATCTATGATGAAAACTCATATCCATCAGGTTTTGCAGGTGGACATGTACCCGCCCAGATGCCGGATTCATATAAACACGGTACAGGAATGAGTGTTGAAACTCAGGAAATATTAAGTATCCTTCCTGACGATAGCTTTGAAGTTGTCCTTAAAAAAACCGAAACAGGTTTTATCAATATTACCAGTAGTTATGATAATGAATTAGGGAAAAATGGTGAATATTATCTCTTCAAACTAACATATCCTGCCAGGTCACTATGGTATGGAGGTTTCTCCTATGTTGATTTACTTTATCCTGGTGTTACTGAAAAGTTTCTGGAGCTTACCATGAATGGTTATGAAAAATATAATCAACAGGATTTTGGGAAAACATTAAAGGGAATATTTACTGATGAACCAAACCTTGAAGCTTGCATGACAAGAGAAACAGTATTTCGCTGGACCCCGGCCTTATGGGACGAGTTTAATAAACGCTGGGCTTATGATCTTAAAGTTCATTTACCATCACTAATTCAGGAAACCGGTGACTGGAAGAAAGTAAGGCATGATTATTATGAATTAATCCTTGAACTGTTTATAGACCGATGGGCCAAACCATGTAGCAAATACTGTGAGGAAAATGACCTTAAATGGACCGGTCACTACTGGGAACATGGCTGGCCTGTACCCACACATGGTTTTGATGAGGCTGCCTTTTACATTTGGCACCAACAACCTGGCGTTGATATGTTAGGTTGCAGACTTGATCCGGATGGGCTGGGAGGCCAGTTTGGTAATACCAGGGCAGTCAGGGAATTAAGAAGTGCTGCAAATCAGGCCGGACGTACACGCACCCTCAGTGAAACATACGGTGGTGGTGGCTGGGAAATGGATTTTGAAAAAATGAAACGACTTGCTGATTGGCAATGTGTGTTTGGGGTTAATTTTGTCAATCAGCATTTATCCTATTTCAACCTGGAAGGAGTTCGGAAATTTGACTATCCCCCTTCATTTTCATATCATGAGCCCTGGTGGGAGGATTATAGATTGTTGGGAGATTACATAGCTAGAATTAGTCTGGCTACATCAGTTGGAGAACAAATAAACAAAACCCTGGTGTTACAACCAAATACCAGTGCCTGGATGTATTTTTCAAGGCTACAAAAGAATAACAGGATTGATAGTATCAAACACAATTTCAAGAGTTTTGTGCATCAATTGGAGCTAAACCATTATGAGTATGATTTAGGATCAGAAAATGTTCTCAAGCAATTAGCTTCGGTTGACAACAAGGGCCTGGTTGTTGGAAAACGTACTTATGAACTGGTTGTAATCCCAAAAGATATGGAGAATATTGATAAGTCAACGTATAATCTCCTGTCAGATTTTTTGATAAATGGGGGAAAGATTTTATCTTTTGCAAAAGATGTTAATAGAATAGATGGAGCTGAAAGTGACCTTGTAAAAGAGTTAATGAACCAATATTCAAAACAATGGACTTTTGCTGAAAATATAGAAGAGTCAGTTGTTTCAGGACTTCTTTCTCAAAAGGATTTCGTGATTGTTGAGCATCAAATTAGTAATGAGTTTTTCCACCAGCGCCGGATTTTAAGTGATGGTCAGTTATTGTTTCTGGTTAATACCAGTGAAACGAAAAAATCAGAGGCAATAATTTCTGTACAGGGTAAAAGTGTAGTAAAACTTGACTTAATATCAGGTGAAAAGACGCTTGCAGATGTAAAGGAAACAGGTGGAATGTTACACTTTGAAAGCAAGCTTGAGCCTACCGGAAGTGCACTTTATTATATTTCAAACAGGCGCGAAACATTTCCGGTAGCAGCCTTAAAGAGTAAAAAGACCCTAAAGCTTAAGGCCTTGGATAAGATGCAGATAAAAAGAGAATCGGATAATATTCTGGTTCTTGATTATCTTGATTTGAAGACCTCCGGATCAGAGCAAAAAGGAATCCATTTTATGAAAGCGTTAACAAGCCTTTTTAAAGAGAATGGTGTTGATTTTGGCAATCCCTGGCAACATAAAATTCAATATAAAAAGAATTACCTTGAACTTGATACTTTGTTTAACCAAAATTCCGGATTTGAAGTCAACTATCATTTTCGTATCTCTAAAAATGCCAATAAAGAAATGTTGAAGAAGATTCAGCTTGTTGCTGAAAGACCTGAACTTTGGGACGTCCTTATTAACGGTATTAAAGTGACTAAAATACCTGACCAATACTGGATAGATAAAAAATTCCCCTTATTTGATATTGGAGATCATTTAAATGCTGGTGAAAATACAGTGACACTTTTGGCTCCCGGAATGTCCATTTTTGCGGAAATTATGCCGGTCTATATTCTGGGTGATTTTAACCTGAACCCACTTCCATATGGTTTTGAAATTGATAACAAAGAAGAATTGACAACCAGTGCCTGGGCTCAGTCGGGTCTTCCTTTCTATTCGCAGAAAGTCAGTTATTCTCAACAGTTCTTAATTGAAAATGCGGATGCAGGCTACAAAATAAAGCTTAATAAATGGAATGGAACAGTATGTGAAGTATTTGTGAATGAGGAAAAAGCAGGACTAATTGCCTGGCCTCCTT
>JAOZKQ010000390.1 GCA_029935275.1 Bacteroidales bacterium
TTAGGAAGTACAAAATCAATAGACAAAAAACAAGGGGCTGAGCCCCTTGTTTTTTTATAGCTATGAAATAAGAAAGCAAGTTATTTATGCATTCTCTGGCGGCAATGCTTCCCTTGTATCTAATTTTGATGGTTTAAAAATACCAAGTACACCATTAATTCCTACACTCATTACAATATTATAAAAGAAAGCAAGGAATGATATTAGAAGCAAAGCTCCACAAATACCTGCAAGTATCATATAAATATTGAATTCCCCTTCAAAATAAATGGTACGTCTTAACATCCCTTTAAGTCCGGCCATTCCCATAAAAGCACCCATTCCAATACCTCCTATCAGGTGGGCCCAGAAATGGAAGTTGGCCAATTTTTGACTATAGAATTTCCCTCCATTTGTTAGAATAGGAAAGAGAATATAGATAGCCGAATACAAGGTCATTGAAAGTCCAATCAGAATAGCAACGTGTACGTGTGGCCCAATGATCCACTGGGTATTGTGAAGGATCCGGTTCAGGCCCAGGTCGGCTTGCATGATTCCAGCCGGAACGGCTAAAGCAAAACCTAAGAGACCTCCAAGGAGGAACTTAAGCGGATTGGTCATTTTAAGAGGCCGTGCGCTCCATAAAGTAGCTAATACAATAAAAAATGCAAGCCCCTGGGTGATCAGCTCAAAAGCAGTAACCATCTCACCTGAGAGGATCTTTAATACACCTGGTTGTGCCTGATCTGACATAAGGTGATGAGACCATACCGTCCATGAAACTACCAGTTCCAGCAACAGGGCAGCTCTGGCAATATTTTCCATAAACAGCTTTTTACCAGTAATTAAGGTAGCAAGTAAATACCAGGTTCCTGCAACGAATATTAATACAAGGCCATCTGCCACAAGGTCCAATCCCCACCAGAACCAGTTTTTATACAATAGGGCATCAATTGCAGAATGTTCAAGAGAAGTACCAAAAATAGCTGCTACCATATAGACGAGTATAAGTACACCGGTAAATAAAATAATACCGGCATTTAAAGCTACATCAACTGTTCCACGGGCAATGGCCGCAACAGGTAATGAAACAAGATGTTCCTCTTTTCTTTTCTTAAAAAGGTTTTTTAAGCCTGGTAAACCCAAAGCTGAATACAGTAAGGCTTTTGAAGGTTGCTTTTCCCAGCCTTCCGGTGTGTACATGATGGTTTTAAATATATTTATAACAAACAATAGTGCACCTACCATAACCATGGCGATTCCTGTAATAAAGATAGCACCACCTATTGGATCAAACTGGCTGAAATCAGCCGGTAATGGCCAGTAAAGCGTATATAAAGGGGCATAATGGGTGATAAACCCTGCCAGCCAGAATACTAAAGTACCAATGGCGATCAGGAGAAAGGTCCAGTTTGCCATTTTAATACTCCAGATAGGTTTTTTCATCAGGAAAGGAACCAAAAATAAAAAGGCCCCAAAAACAATGGAATAGGTAGAGCCAAATATGCCTACCAGCGGGTGTGCTGTCATTATACCAAAAAACTGATCCGGGGGAATGGCTGCAATTGGTTCAATCTGATAAATTCTCATGATCATACCTTCGATAGCGGCAAAACCATAGTATATTAATCCTACAACAACCAGGCGTAGGGCAATCTTCTGCAAAGCAGTCTGGGTGTCAGGCTTATATGCTGCCTGTTCTCCATTCATTAATGTATTTAAATAACTCATAGTTAATTATTTTAATTGTTGATTAGCTTAATTAATGTAACTTTTAAATAAGATCAGATTTACCTCACCACCACTACATCTTTCTCTATCATTTGATAACCGGCCGGGCCTGAATATTCTGTTGATCTGATCGAATAAACACCTGGTTTAAGAAATTGCCACATAACATCATTAACGTGGCCGGGCACTACCTGCATTTGAAACAGCATGGAGTGGTCTTTCCTGAATAGGCCAAATCCATAGGTGAGGTCATAGGATGTAACATTAAACATTACCTTGTCATTTACATCAATGTAAAGCGTTTCTGAAGGAAGGTTAAATTTGTGGTTTTCCACTGTAATATCAAAAACCTTTTCAGGCGTGATATTAGCACGATTCAAGTCCATGTGTTTCCATGGGATGGTATTGGCTGTTACAATATGCAGGGAAACACCCAAAACCACAAGGAAGCCAACCCAGGTATAAAATAAACCTGCACTGACTTTATTACTCTTTCCCTTTCTTGTAATGGCTACACTAAACCAAACCATTACTGATATAATGGCAAGGGTATAGGCTGTGTAAGCAATTGTTTGTCCGTTTAGGACGGCTGTTGAATCTACCATAGTTTGCTTTTCTTTAAGGGTTAATAATTATTTAATTTTAGTGATAATATTATTTATTGTATGGTTTTTTTAGAGAAATAATAATTATGGCTGAATGAAGATTGGAAAATAACCGATATGTCTTTTTGTGCTAATAAAGACTTTAGAATAAAATAATTACTCATAAAGAATGTATAAGTTTTGTCTGGCAATTATTATATTAATAAAATCTAAAAATATATATTAAGATGGTTAAGTAGGAATATAATTATATGTTATACAACATGTTTCTGTTTTTTAAACTAATTAGAGTTTGTCCATAATGTCTCCCGAGACTTCGGGATTATGCTCGTCTTTAAAACAGTCATCCGTCAGCTAACGGAGCAAACACTTTGGTTTTAAAGACTTTGCAGGCCTTGAACTCGAGCATTCTGAATGAAGCACTGACTTTATGGATGGACTAAATTATCAAGTTAATAGGAGAAGTTTTCAATTTGAATTTATACTGTATATTTGAAATCTTATTATTTTTTGAAAAATGAAACTAAGAATATTGAAGGGTGTACCAGGAACCCGTCCTAAAGTTAAGCTACCTGATCCTGATTTCCTGAATCTTTTAACAGAGCAAGGATTGCGCAAATTAATAAATGACCATTATGAATTATTGATTAGGAGCGAGGTGCGTAATTTATTCCCATCTGAAGA